>CADCWJ010000180.1 GCA_902806365.1 uncultured Thermomicrobiales bacterium | reverse complement strand
GCGGGAGGCGCGCGCGGCCGCTTCGGTCGCGCAGGGAAACGTCGTCGATGTCTACGACTTCGGACGGCATGGCGACCTGCTCTATCTGGTCATGCAATTCATTGAGGGCGAAGATCTCAAGAAGCTGATCGTGCGCGAAGGAGCGATGCTGCCGCGGCGGGCGGCCGGGATCGCGCTCCAGGTGCTGTCCGGATTGGCGGCGATCCATGACGCGGGGATCATCCATCGGGACATCAAGCCCCAGAATGTGATGATCGGGCGTGACGGCATTGCCCGCGTCGCGGATTTCGGGATCGCCCGCACGGCGGAGGATGTCGGCCTGACGACGGCCGGGACGTCGGTTGGCACGGTCTCGTACATGGCTCCGGAACAGGCACAGGTGGAGCCGCTAACGCCGGCCACCGATCTCTACGCCGTCGGAGTCATGCTCTACGAGATGCTGACGGGCAAGCTCCCGTTCGAGGCACCGACGATTGTCGCCTTGATGCTGGCGCACATTCAGACGCCGCCGGTGCCGCCGTCGGTCCGCGCGCCGGACCGGCCAATCACGCCGGAACTCGACGCGGTCGTGGGGCGGGCGCTGGCCAAGCGCCCGGACGACCGCTATGCCGATGCGGCAACGATGGCGCACGCGCTGGGTGCCGCGATCGGCGACGTTGCCCCGGCACGGGACCAACTGACGCGGCCGCTGGCGGCGGTCCAACCCGACACCGTGCGCACGGCGGTCCCTCCTTCGCCTCGGGTAGCACCCGGCCCTTCCCGAGCCGCGATGAGACCGGGCGCTCCCGGGGCGGCGGTCACGCTGCGCCGTCCCCCCCGGCGCGGTGACCGGGCGCTGATCGGCCTTCTGCTGCTGTTGCTGCTGGCGGGTGGGGGGCTCGGTGGCGCAACGTTGTGGCAGGAGTGGAACAACGGCGATGCGTCGGAGGACGACCGGCAGGCGTTGGTGGTCGACCTCGATCCCACGGTGACCCCCACCGTCACCCCTGTTGCGACGGACACACCAGCGCCCACCCCGACAAAGACGCCGGTGCCGACGAGAACTCCGACCCCCTCCACGACGGCGACCACCGTCCCGACGGAGACCCCAACCCCGACCGAGACGCCTTCTCCGACGGACACGCCGGAGCCAACCGTCACCCCAACCGAGGAACCCGCGCCGACGACCGTTCCCGAGCAGCCGCAAGCAGTCACCCAGTCCTTCACGGCGTCCGACTGGGAGGGAGCCTATTTCCAGGAAACCGGCAACATGCGGCCATGGTCGGCGGTCTATGCCCAGGGCACCGGGTATGAAGCGGCAACGCTCCGCTTCGATGTGGATGGCGAACCAGCATCCGAAACCTTCACGCTGACCGTGGACGGGATGACCAGCGAGAACTGGACGGCAATGCCGATCGCGATCCGGATCAACGACGTGGAAGTCTTCTCCGGCAACAGTCCCTTCCCGACGTGGAGCGGGGTCGATGGCGAGCAGCCCTGGGCGACGGCCAGCATCGAGCTGCCGACGTCCACGCTGGTGCGGGGCGGGAACACGATTACGTTCGTCAATCGCAACATGACGGGGAATTTCAGCGAGCCGCCGTATATCCTGCTGGCGGATGGAACGATAACGGTCGAGGTCCAACCGGACAGCTGATGTCGCCGGGTTGGCCGGGAGACGAAGCGTCAGCTCTCGATTCCCGCGACCATGCGGCGGAGGATGAGGTCATCTTGCAGCTGAAGGTCGTCCGGAAACGGGCGGCAACCGAGCAGCATCTACCAAGCCCGGTTCGCCCCGGAATCAGAGCAGCAACGGTGGGAGGAAGCCCTCCCTGGCCGATCCGAACTGCTCGAGAACGCGAATGAACCCCTCCGGCTGCACGTGAACGTCTCCCCGGAATGGATGATTGAGGTCGTAGGTAAGGAAAAGCAGCAATCCCAGCGTCGCGGCGAGCGTCGCGATGACAAGGGAGTGCACCAGTCTGCTTTCGACGCCAAAGGCACAGGGGAAGAACACGGTCAACGCGGCGCCACCCAGCAGCACGCCCCACATGATCCCCAGGAGCCCGCCCTCCGCCTGCACCAGCCGTTCGCGGCGGAGGCCCGCCAACCTGTCCAGCTGTTCCAGCCCTTGCGCATACACCTCCGCTTCCTTCGGGGTGGTGATTTCCACCTCGTGAAAGGAAAGCCAAAGCTGGTCGAGACTCGACACGGCCAGAGGGCTGGCGCCATCGCCCCGGACCAGGCTCGGCCATTCGTCATCGATGACCGCGGTGGCGTAGGCCAGCGCCGTTTGCTGCATCACCTGACGTGATGGCTCCGGCAAGCCCGCCGCCAGCCGGTAGATGTTCCCGACGGCGTTGGCTTCCTGATTCGCGTTCGACTCCGCCTCGCGGTAGTCTTCCCACACGCTGATTACCGCAAAGCCAAGCACGACCGCGTACAGCACCCCGATCGCGGCGTAGACGAACCCCGAAACATCGTTGTGCGGCTTGAGTTTCTCGTGGGAAACCACACGACGGACCGTCCACAGGACGAGCAGCGAGACGATGACGCTCAAGCCAACGATCAGCACCGCATCGACGGCTGGATGAAAGGTAATGCCCACAGTCGTTGCTCCCAAGGCGAAGATCATCCAACCCGTTACCACCTGGGCAATCAACCGCCGGTTCCTGCGATGCGCCAGACCGCACATCGCACCAGCCATCATGATCCAGGCGTCCCGCCTCGAGCTGCTCTGAAACGGGGAGAAGTTGTGGCACCCCGGCGAGGTGAGACGAATCCGCATCCGCCAGCCCTCGGGAGAGGCGGTCGTGGCTAGCTCCCGGATCAGGCCCATCTCGGCAGAGCCGACGTTCAACCCGATTGCGATGCGGCAGATATTGTGGATCGCATCGGCGACGTGCCAAACCAGTTCCCTGACCTGCGCTTCGGTGGCCGGCGTGACCTCCGGTTGTGC
>CADCWJ010000179.1 GCA_902806365.1 uncultured Thermomicrobiales bacterium | reverse complement strand
TCGGTGGCCCATGCGGTGACGATCGGCAGCTTCTCCGTTGCCGCCGGTCTCTCGATTGCGATCGTCGAGCATCTCAAGTATGACCGCGCGAAGGCCCGGCTCGAAGCAGCGGCCCTACGCGCCGCGAACACTGCCCTGAGCGCGGTCGAGATCGCCGCCGCACGGCGTCCAGCCGGAGACCGGACCGCCTACCTCAAGGTGCTGGATTCGATCCTGACGGCGATGGTGCGCGTGAACCGCGCGTCGGCCGGGGCGATCTACCTAATGGACTGGGAGCGGTCGGTGCTGGTGCGGGCCGCTTCCTACGGAGAGGAAGAGACCGAAGGTGGGGACGGATATGATGCTATCGCGCTCAGTGTGCCGGTGGATTCGGGGTTCGCCGGCCAGGTTGCTCGTGAGCGCCGGGCACTAACGATCTTCGATTGTCATGCGGTCGAGGGCCTTGACGATCTGCGGGCGGCGAATCCCTTTCTGCGGGCCGTGGCGGGCGTGCCGCTGATGGGGCCCAACGACCATCTCGTTGGCGTTGCCTGGGTCGGTCTGTACGTCCCCTACCACTTCGCTCCGACCGCGATCGCACGGCTCCAGGCCCTGGCCCATCGCACGATCGCGTTCATGGAAGCGGCTCATCTGGCCGACGATCAGGACGCGCTGCTCGACCGCGTTCAGGGATACTACCGGCGGTTGCAAGCGGTGATCCAGACGATTCCGGAAGCCGTGATGGTCGCCCGCCCGCCCCACGGCGCGATCGTGACCTCCAACGCGGCGGCGCGACGCATGTTCGGGATACTTCCGGACGGGCATCCCGATCAGCGTCGTGTCGATCAGCTTCCGGTGTATGGCGACGCCGGCACGGAGGACAACACGCCGATCATCAAGGCCCTCAACGAAGGCGTGGTCGTCACGAGCGTAGAGCTCACGGTTCGACTGCCCGATGGCAGGAGCATTCCGGTCGTCGCCAGCGCCGCGCCGTTACGTGCCGATGATGGCTCGATCGATGCGGTCGTCGGAATCTTCCAGGATGTCGGCCCGCTGAAGGAAGCGGAACGACTCCGGGACGAGTTCATCTCGATCGTCTCTCATGAGCTCCGCTCACCGCTGACCCCGATTAGGGGTTTCGCCCAGGTCGTGGCGAGGGATCTCCAGCGCGAGGGAAATCATGAGCAGCACATCGGCTACCTGCACACCTTGCAACGGCATGTAGACCGGATGACCCGCCTGGTCGATGACCTGCTGGACGTATCGCGCCTCCGGGCGGGGCGACTGCAGATCCTTCGCAACCGCACCGATCTGGTGGATCTGATCCGGACGGTCGTCGACTCGCGCGGCCAGGCGAGCGAACGTCATGAGCTCGTGTTCGACACGTCGCTCGACCGGCTGGAAGCCGATGTCGATGGCGACCGCATTCATCAGGTCATCGATAATCTCGTCGGCAACGCACTGAAGTATGCGTCGCCGGGCTCGATCGTCGTAACCCTGCGGGCAACGCGGTCTCCGGGCTCCGGCGCACTTGCGGAAATCACCGTCAGCGATGAAGGTCCGGGCATTCCCGGGACCGAACAGGCGCAACTCTTCACGCCCTTCTACCGAAGCCGGAGCGCCTCCGAAAGCGCGGTGCCCGGCCTCGGCCTTGGGCTCTACATTTGCCACGAACTGATCGACGCCCATGATGGGAGCATTACGGTGGAGGAGAACGGCAACGGCGGTACGACCTTCACGATTCGTCTGCCAGTGGCAAAGGCCAACGTTGAAGAACGACGCGAAGCACTCACCGCCTAGCGCATTCAGTCGACGCCGGACCCCGGCCACCTCGTTGATCGCTCCACCCCAGCCATCATCGCCTCCCCGACAGTTGGACTCACTGGCTGGCATCCCCAGTCGGTGAGTCGATCAGGGGCTGACCGGCGTGAGGGTGAGGTCAGTCGTGCCGCCCGTCCCATCGCTGCCCGCAATCGGAGGGGCCGCACCGCCGGTGCCATCCGAGGCGAGTAGGCTCGCACCCGTTCCGTCCGACAATGCCCCGGCTGATCCCGCACCTGGTGTGGCGTTGGAGGGTGTCGACTCGGTCGATTCAGAGCCGGCGAGCGAAGGTTCCGGTGTTGCAGGGCTACCACTGTCGGAGGTCGGCGCGCCCGAGTTTGACGACGGTGTCGCCCCCGGCGCCCGGCCGCTCGATGTGCCGCCGTTAGCCGGTTCAGGGTCCTGGTTTGGAGGAGTCGTGCCTGCGTCGGTCCCGAGCGAAGGCGGATTCGGCGGCGCGTCGGTGGTCACCGTTGGCTCTGCCTGGGCAGGCGGCTCTGCTTCGTTGGTTGACGGCGCCTCTCTGGTGGCAACCGGCGGGTTGCCAGGGCGGGCGGGATCGGTCGGGCCGGGCGCCCCTTGCGTCGGTTCAGGTGTTTCCTCATCGACCGGCTCGGTTGCTGGAGGAGGCGGCTCGAGCGCGATCAGATTGTTTGCCAGCCCGCGGCTATCGGTCCCTTGTACGTTGAGCGATTGGACGGAATACAGGACGCCGTCTGCAATCCACCAGACATCGTCATACGTGGATGTCACTTCGTGAATGGCGTCTACGCCACGCACGGTGTCATTGATGAACAATTCGTTGTTGAAGTCATCGCGGGAGCCAGCCGGCAGCGATCCACCGACCTCGCCGGTGATGTTGAGAAACGTCGGCGGTGCTCCAGGCACCATCCAGTAGAGACTGTAGAAGCCTCCGCCACCCCTCACCGCCGGCGCCCCACTGAAGGGTGCCGGCACATATGACGGAACGAGGACCGGAAAATCAAGGTCCAGCCTCCGGGCGGTATCGGCGTCCAGATAATCCACGTTTTGCAGGGAGGAGCGCGTCAGCGTAACGGCATCTGGAGCTGCCGCTCCCGGGGCCAACCCAGCCGAAAATGTGGCCGCCAGGACGAGGGCGAGGAAAAGGCCGGAACGGATCGTTCGGACAACTCGAGCGGGGCGCGGAGCGGGGCTTGGTGGCTGGAACAAGGCGTACTCTCCTGGGATGCCTTCAGAACCAGTCAACCGGCCGCGGAGCCGTCGGGCATTTTCTGGTTCCCATCTCGCTCCAGCCTACCACGACACAGCCCCTTGTTCGACAAATAGTCACAGCCCATTTGACGTCCGGGCTCGCCCCTCCGCTTCACCTTTGGTTCCCCAACCGGTATACTTCCGGGTTGGGCCGCAAACGGGCCGACGTCCAGCACATACCCCCACCATGCCATGCCAGTCGACCCTTGAACCGAGGAGTCACGAGTGCTCGCCAAACCTGTCATCCCGTTGACGTCCATCGCACCTCGCGATGCCATGCCTGCCCGCTTGCCGCCCAATGGCAAGCGCTTCTTCATCTGGACCATCGGCTGCCAGATGAACGAGGCGGACAGTGCCAAGGTCGCCGCCATGCTTCAGGAAGTCGGGTACACGAAAACCGACGACGAGCAGGACGCGGATATCGTCGTCCTCAATTCATGTGTCGTGCGGCAGGCTGCTGAAGACAAGGTGGCAGGCAAGCTCAACAATCTTGCCCGGCTGAAGCGGCAAAAGCCGGATATGCCACTGGTCCTGACCGGCTGCATGGTCACCAAACAACAGGAAAAACTCAAGGAACGGTTCCCGCACGTCGATCTCTTCTTCGACCCCTCGGAGTTCGACAAGCTCCAGCGAGTGGTGCCGGAACTTTCCATGCTGGACGATGACCTCGACTCGCTGCCACATTATTACCAGCCGGAAGCTGAGGCGGGGCAGAGCGGGGTCACCGCGTACGTCCCGATCATTTACGGCTGCAACTTCCTGTGTTCGTACTGCATCGTCCCCTACCGCCGCGGCAAGGAGACGAGCCGCCCCTTTGCCAACATCGTGAACGAAGTCTCACGGCTCGTCGCGGCCGGTGTCCGGGAGGTGACACTCCTCGGGCAGACCGTCAACGCGTATGGTCATGACCTGCCCGGAACGCCGAGTCTCGCCGAGCTGCTCACCGCGATCGACGCCATCGACGGCCTCGAACGGCTGCGCTTCCTGACCTCGCATCCAAAATACATGGGCGATGACATCATCGACGCAATGGCTGGCCTGCGGACCGCCTGCGAACACATGAACCTGCCGGTCCAGGCCGGTGACAACGAGGTGCTGCGCCGGATGCGCCGAACCTACACCCGCGATACGTGGATGGAGAGGATCGCCTACACCCGTCAGCGGATGCCTGACGCCACGATCGCGACCGACATCATCGTCGGCTTCCCGGGTGAGACGGAAGCGCAATTCATGCAGACATACGACATGCTGGAGCGGACCCGATGTGACAAGGTGCACCTCGCGATGTATTCGCCCCGGCCTGGCACCCTCTCCGCGCGCTGGGAGGACGACATTCCGCATGAAGAGAAGTTCCGCCGCCATCAAGCACTGGAGGCCCTTCAGGAACGCATCTGCACGGACATCAACAGCAAGCGGCTCGGCCAACGCTACGAGGTATTGGTGGAGGGCCGATCGAAGGGGCGGTGGACAGGCCGTACCCGTGGCAACACGTTGGTGCATTTCGACGACGACCGGGAGCTGCTCGGCAAGCTGGTCGAAGTCGACATTTCCCGCACCTCTCCGTGGTTTCTGATGGCGACACCCGTCGGCACCCCGCGCTGACCCCGGTTGGCCATATAGCTCGGGCGCTCATGACATGTCATTCCAATCCAAAGGACGCAAGAAATGGTTTACCAGAAGAATCAGCCGTCGACGAAACGTCAGCTCGTCGCCGACGCAGTGACCGCCGCGCTCGAAGGTCGGTGGGAGGATGCGCTCGCACTGAATGATCAGATCGTTACGCGGTTTCCCAAGGAAACCGAAGCCCTGAATCGCAAGGGGCGGGCACTGATCGAGCTTCGCCAGCTCAACGCCGCGAGGGATGCCTACTCGGAAGCCCTCAAGACCGACCCCGCCAACATGATCGCCCGGCGCAATCTGCAGCGTCTCGGGCTGCTTTACAACCGGAGCGAAGGCACCCTTGAAGGGGCGGACACGGCGCATTCGACGATTCCGCATTCGACCGTGTTCATCGAGGAGCTCGGCAAGACATGGGTCGACGACCTGGCCAACCCGGCCGATCTCGCGACGCTGTCGGAAGTTTCACCAGGAGAGAAACTCCAGCTTCGGATCGAGAACGAAAAGATGAGCGTGCTGAGCGATGACGGGATCCGTCTCGGCGAGCTCGACGCCGGGATCGCCCAGCGCATCGAACCTCTTCTGGCTGGTGGCAACACCTACGAGCTCTATGCCCTGGGGGTCTCCAGTCAAAGTCTTCGCGTCATCGTTCGAGAGGTCCACAAGGATCCGTCCCAGGCAGCAAAGATCTCGTTTCCGGCGCCGGTTCGCGGGACCCAGGCCCTTATGCGTGAGCGGGAGCTCCTGTTCCGCCGCGACGAGGCGGACTTTGCGTTCGGTGAGGACGAAGACGAGGATGTCGAAGAAGAAGC
>CADCWJ010000178.1 GCA_902806365.1 uncultured Thermomicrobiales bacterium | reverse complement strand
GTTGCGAGTGCCGCGGTCGGGGTTGTGGCGGATTGCATGAGGACATGCATGTGCTGGCCGATGTCGCGGATGACCCCTGTCGCGACTTCGGTCATCAGGTCGTGCTTGCTGGCGAAGTGATAGGAGATCAGCCCGGTACTGGAGAGCCCGGCGCGTTTCGCGATGCGGGCATATGAGGCACTGGCGAAGCCGTGCTCGGCGATCGTCCAGATCATGGCATCGACGATCTGGGCCCGACGGGCGGCTTCGGTAACGGTTAGGCGACTGGCCAACGGGTCGGTATTTGCTCGCATGAGCAGATATTAGCATGATTGAGCAAACAGGCAACAGGGAACAGTCGAGGAGTAACCCGATGCACCTCGACCAGTTAGGAAGGTATCTGCCCGAGGTGCTGTGGCTTGGAGGTCGGCGCCGGACGTTAGATCAGATGCTGCAACCCAGAGGAGCCATCGCCGACGAGGTGGCGTGGGGCGTAGGCGTCGCCGGAGGAGACGTGACTTCCGGCGACGCTGATGGCGTGGCCGGGCCGGGAAAGAGGACATCGCCGGTGGGATCGACCTCGACGTCTTCGTAGAAGTCGTCGCACAAGCCGTTGCCGAGGCAGACACCGAGCTGTTCGTCAAGGCTCCACTGGCCGTCCCGTGTTGCGTCCCTGGCGAAGATGGAGAACCAGACGATATCGGGATGCGCATCGTCGGACGTCGTCAGTTGGGATTCGACGTCAGCGGGATCGATGAGATACGTCGAGGGAACGGCGATCCGGCCGTCGGCGAGCTGGACCGCCTGTTCCGGAAGAAACGTTGCGTCCACTTGATCGGGGAAGACGACCGTAGGCGTGCCCGCCAAATCTTCTGGTCGAACGTTCGGGGAGGCACCCGCCGCGGCTGCCGCCTCGTATTCGGCGCGGCTGATCGCAAGTTCCGTCACGATGAGTTGGCTTGCCCGCGGATCCTCGCCGAGCACCAGCGTCGTCAATTCTTCCCGTTCCGCTCTCGTGGCCGTGTCCGTGGAACCTCCGGATTGGCGGAAGAAGGCGTTCGCCGGGTTTTCATAAATGTATCGGGGACTCTCCAGCACCCGGTCGGCATTCACGGGTTCAGCGTTCTGGCACGCCAAATACGTCCGTCCTGCTCGGGCGACCTCTTCGGCAACAGCCGGATCGGGGGTCGTTGCCGGGAGATATGCGCGCGGGGTCACCGGACCCGGGTCCCGGAGGAAGGCGGCGATCTCATCGATCGGGCGCGGCTCGACCGGGCAGGCATCGTCTCCGGCGGGTACCGGTCGCTGGAACTCGTCTTCAGGATCCGCGGTCGGTAAGGCTGCC
>CADCWJ010000177.1 GCA_902806365.1 uncultured Thermomicrobiales bacterium | reverse complement strand
GCGGGCCGGCGAGACTCGGCTCGATTGTCGCGAGGTCGACTTCGAGCAGCTCGTTGTACTCCGGGTCGGGCATGTCGTCGGTACGGAATAGCCCTTGTTCCTTGGTGTAGCGCTCGACGAGGTCGACCTGGTTCTCGTCGCGGCCGGTCAGCCGCAGGTAGCGCAGGGTCTCGTCATCGACCGGGAAGAAGGCGGCGGTCGCGCCATATTCCGGGGCCATGTTGGCGATCGTGGCCCGGTCGGCGAGGCTCAGGTTGCTGAGCCCGGCGCCGAAATACTCGACGAAGCGCCCGACCACGCCATGCCCGCGCAGCAATTCGGTCACCGCCAGGACGAGATCGGTGGCGGTCGTGCCGGGCCGCAGCGCGCCGCTGAACTTGAGGCCGACGACCTCCGGCGAGAGCTGATAGAGCGGCTGGCCGAGCATCACAGCCTCGGCCTCGATCCCGCCGACGCCCCAGCCGAGGACGCCGAGCCCGTTGATCATCGTCGTGTGGCTGTCGGTGCCGACGAGCGTGTCCGGAAAGGCAACCGGGCCGTTTCCCGAATCACGCACGGCGACGACATCGGCCAGGTACTCGAGATTGACCTGATGCACGATTCCGGTGCCCGGCGGCACGACCCGGAAGTTCTGGAAGGCCCGCTGCCCCCAGCGCAGGAGCTCGTAGCGCTCGCCGTTGCGCTCGTATTCGAGCTCGACGTTGCGGGCGAAGGCGGCCAGCGTGCCGAAGCGGTCGACCTGCACCGAGTGGTCGATCACGAGATCGACCGGCACCAGCGGGTTGATCCTGGTCACATCACCGCCCAGCTCCGACACCGCCGAGCGCATCGCCGCGAGATCGACCACGCAGGGCACGCCGGTGAAATCCTGGAGGACAACCCGGGCCGGAAGAAACGGGAGCTCGAATTCGTCCCCGCCGGATCCACTCACCGGTTGCCATCTGGCGAGCGCTTCGAGGTGCTCCGGGGTCGCAAACTCACCGCCGGCCTTGCGCAGCACATTCTCGAGCAGGATGCGGACGGTGAACGGCAGCCGGTCGACCGAATCCAGCAGTCCTTCATCGACCAGCCGCTGGAGCCGGTAGAAGGCGATGGTGTCGCCGAGCGGGCTCGTCAACAGGGTTCGGGCGCCAACGGGGTCGGTCGGGCTCTGCGACATGTCGCTCATGGGAAGAGGGATCCTTTCGGGATGGTGCGGCCACGCCAGGCAGCCGCACCGTGGCAGTGGCGAGTGACCGGTATGGTGATCGGGTCCCGCTCGCCAGATGAGCGCCAGGGTCGAGCGACCGGACCGGACTGCCGATCGCGATGCCAGCCGGCTTGGCGCGGCACTACCCGCGAATGTCTGCTGCTATTCTACGGCACATCCCGATCATGCGGGTACGGGGCGGGGATTCCGCGGGGCTGGAGAGACGACGATGAGCGGGCTGGATCTGGCGCTCGTCAACGCGGCGCTGGCGAACCGCGCCCCCGGTACCCATGCGAGCGCGGTCGAGACCATCGACCACTTCGTCGCCCAGGGAACGAACGTGGCACGGGTCAGGATCGCTGCTGATCCGTCATCGACGGCGGCGCTGCCTCCCACGATGATCGCGAAGTGGACGACCGGGCCGGCCCATCTGCCGGAAGTGCGCTCCGAGATCGCGACGCACCGGACCGCGCTGGCGACGATGCCGGACGCGCCCGCGCCGGCCTGCCACGGCTGGATGGTTCGGGAGCAGGACCATGCCGCGCTGCTGCTCACCGAAGATCTGGCCGTGGAACACGACCGGCCCGGGCAACCCGTGCCGCTGGACACCCTGGAGCGGATCGTCGATGCGATCGCGCGCGTCCACGCCGCCTGGTGGGAGGGCGCGATCCTCACCGAAGCACGGTTCGCCGTTCCGATGCCGCGTCCGACCCGAATGCCCCAGGCCGCGCCGGCCTGGGTGATCGCCGCGAACGCGGCGGCGATCCGGGAACCGATCCACCAATTCTTGATCGCGCACGAACGTGAGTTGAGCACGTTTGAGAAGCGGCTGCTGGCGTTGCTCGCCGAGTCCTGGGGCGACCTCTTCCGGGAACGGACGCGGGACGAACGCGCGAGCACGCTGATCCACGGCGACCTGCACCTGCTCGGCAACGTCTTCGTGCACCGGCAGACGGGCACG
>CADCWJ010000176.1 GCA_902806365.1 uncultured Thermomicrobiales bacterium | reverse complement strand
CCGTCGCTCCGGTGACCACCGTCACCCGACGGATGGACACCACGAACCTCGCCGTCAGCTTCCTTCGCGTGATCCGGTCGGAGTGGATCAAGTTCCGCAGTCTTCAGTCCAACTGGATCACGATGCTCTCGGCCGTTGTCCTGATGATCGGGATCGGCGGGATCTCGGCCTGGTTCCTGAGTGACACGATCAGTAGCGGCGGCGACGGGTTCGGTGATTCGACCGATCCGACGACGACCAGCCTCAGCGGGATGATGCTCGCCCAGATCGTGCTCGGAATCGTCGGGGTCCTGGTGATGACGAGTGAGTTTGCCACCGGGATGATCCGCTCGTCGTTCGCGGCGGTCCCGACGCGGCTCCCGGTCCTCGGGGCCAAGGCGGTTGTCGTCACCGGAGTCACCTTCCTCGTCATGCTCCCGACCATGTTCGCCTCCTTCTTCCTCGGCCAGGTCATCATTGGCAGCGAGCTCAACGCCAGCCTGGGGGACGATGGGGTGCTGCGCGCCATCATCGGATCCGCCGCCTACCTCACCGCGATCGCCCTGCTCGGGCTGGGCCTGGGCTCGATCCTGAGGCAGGCGACCGGCGCAATCGGCACGGTCTTTGCCCTGCTCCTGATCGCACCGGGGCTGCTCGGCCTGGTGCTGCCGGCCTCCGCCGACGAGCTGCTCAACTATCTGCCCTCGAACGCGGGCTCGGCATTCACCTCGATCGGCTCGACCGAGGCGTTGCTCTCGCCAGCGGTCGGGGCCCTGGTTGTCCTTGGCTGGGTCGCCGCATTCCTGGGGGTCGCGGCGGTACTCCTCAAGCGTCGCGACGCGTAGCCGGCGCCCACCGGGGCACGCTTCCAGTGACGAACGAGGTGCCCGCAACCCAACGAAAGCGATCCGGCCCGGGGAGCAATCCTCGGGCCGGATTCGTCATGACGTCTGTTGACCGTACCGGCGCTGACGCGCTGGCCTGCCGTGCGGCCAGGTGCCGGTGCTCCCCCCGTCCACCTCCGCAAACGGCACGAACGACTGGCGCCAGGCTGGGAGAGGAACGGAAAGCCCGGAGGCCGCCGCTCCCGGTTCTCGCCGTTACGAGCGGCCGGAGGCGATCGCTTCCTGCTCGTGAATCTGGGCGGCTTCCTCAAGCCGGGCAAGTTCCTCGTCGCCGTGGAACTGTCCCTTGTGCAGGCGGGCGTAGAACCCGTCCTGCGCGAGCAGCGATTCGTGGTCGCCGCGCTCGATGATCTCGCCGCCGTTGATGACGAGGATCTGGTCGGCCTGGCGGATCGTGCTCAGGCGGTGCGCGATCACGAAGCTGGTGCGGCCCTCCATCAGCCGCAGCAGCGCCTCCTGGATGTGGCGCTCGGTCCGGGTATCGACGCTGCTGGTCGCCTCGTCGAGGATCAGGATCGTCGGGTCGGAGAGCGCGGCGCGGGCAATCGCCAGCAACTGGCGCTGGCCCTGGCTGAGGTTGCCCCCGCGCTCGCTGAGCTCGGTGTCGTAGCCGTTCGGAAGGCGCCGGATGAAGGGGTCGGCGTTGGCGAGCCGGGCCGCGGCATGGACCTCGTCGTCGGTCGCGTTCAGACGCCCGTAGCGGATGTTGTCGATGATCGAGCCGGAGAAGAGAAAGGTGTCCTGCAGGACAACCCCGAGCTGGCGGCGGAGATCGGCCTTGCGCAGCGTGCGCAGGTCGTAGCCGTCGATCGTGACCGTGCCGCCATCGATCTCGTAGAACCGGGTCAGCAGATTGATGATCGTGGTCTTGCCGGCGCCGG
>CADCWJ010000175.1 GCA_902806365.1 uncultured Thermomicrobiales bacterium | reverse complement strand
GCCCTAGACGTCGTAGTTCACCCACCGGCGCTGGCCCCAGAACTGGAACAGGGTCACCGCCATGACGAGCGCAAACAGGACGACCGCCGCCGCCGCGCTCAGTCCGAACGTGAAATCGACGAACGCCAACTCGTAGATATGGAACACCATCGTGGTGCTCTCGGTGCCGGGGCCGCCCTGGGTCATGACGTAGATCATGTCGAAGACCTGGAACGAGGCGATGATCGAGATGATCGTGACGAAAAAGGTGGTTGGCGAAAGCAGGGGGAGGGTGATGTTCCAGAACTGGCGCCATTTCGACGCCCCGTCGATCTGGGCCGCCTCCAGGTAGGTCACGGGAATGCCCTGGAGCCCGGCCAGGAAAATGACCATGTTGAAGCCAAGCCCCGCCCACACCGCGACGAGCGCGACCGCCGGGACGACCCACGTGCTGTCCACCAGCCAGTTCGGCGGATCGAGCGCGAACCGCTCGCGCAGGAAGACGTTGATCAGGCCGAAATCGCCGTTGAGCATCCAGAGCCAGACCATCGACACCGCCACCGAGCTGGTGATCGTGGGCAGGAAGAAGATGGTGCGGTAGAACGTCTTGCCCTTGACATGGTTCACCGCCAGTGCCGCCAGCAGCGACAGGACCACACTTCCGGGAACGGCGATCACGGTATAGACGAGGGTATGGAGCAAGGCGGCCCGGAACTCTGGGTCGACGAATTGGGCGCGGAAGTTCTCGAGGCCGATAAACTCGCGGGCCCCAAGGCCATCCCATCTCATCACGCTCAGAACGAAGGCGTAGATAACGGGGACAAGTGAAAACGCCAGGAGCCCGATGAGCTGGGGCGCAATGAAGAACAAACCCCACAGGGCGTCGCCGCGCTGGCGACGCGTGCTCAGGCGGCCGACCCTTGCCGTGCGTTCCACCGCCTCCACAACGTCCAGCTGGACGACCGGGATTGCCATGGCCACTGCCCCCTCAGGGGGAGGCCCCGTGCCTCCCCCACAAACGGCGTCGATATCCCGCTAACGAGCCGGAGATCAGCCCGCGTTAGCCTTGATCGCGTCGTTTGCCGCGGTCGCGATGCCGTCGAGGGCGGCCTGGAGATCGCCGCCATCCAGCCAAAGCTTGGAAAACGCGTCGTTGATCTTGTCGGAGAGTCCGGGTGTGCCGGCCTCCTCGGCCAGCGGCCCATAACCGACGTCCCGCGCATCCAGGAAGTATTGGCGGTGATCCGGGAGGTCATCGGCGGTGACCACTTCCTCGACGCCGACGATCGAGGGAACCGCGTTGCCGCCGGTGTCGAGCCGTCCCTGCTGCCCTTCCGGGGAGACGAAATGGGTGTAGAAATCGAACGCCTGCTCGGGGTTCGCGGCCTTGGCGTTCATCATCCAGTACGCCACCGCCACGCCGGACGGCTCGATCTTGTTCCCCGTATTGGTGGGGTAGGGAACGATATCGCAATCGAGGTTCTTGTTCTGGCGGAACAGTGGCAGCCCCCACCGGCCCATGGACACGAATCCCAGCTGCCCCGACATGAACATGGCGTCATCGCCCTGGCCTTCGGGAAGGCTGCCGGAGAACGCGATCTTCTCGGCGGCGATATTGTCGGCCAGCCACTGGAAGGCCTCCATCGATTTCGGGTCCTGGTTGGCGACGAACTGGCCGCCGTCATAGATCGCGCCGCCGTTGTTCGTGACCCAGCTGTAGCGCAACGCCCACCAGTCACCCAGCACGAAGCCGCGCTTGCCCGCTTCCGTCACTGCATCGAGCATCGCCTGGAAGGCTTCCCAGTTCCAGGTCCCTGCCTCATACATGTCCGCGGGCAGCTCGGTCACGCCCGCCTCCTGCAGGAGTTTCCGGTTGTACCAGAGCACCAGCGGGTTGCAATCGACCGGGACGCCGAACAGCCGCTCATCGGCGGTCCTGGCGGGACCCCACAGATCGCCGGCGAACTGATCCGGCTTCGATTTGCTCGTCGGACCAGCCAGCAGGTCGGTTAAATCAGCGACGACCGCGTTCTTGACGTAGGTCGAGACCTGGCCATCCCCGGCGTAAAAGAGGTCCGGCGCCGTGCCGCCGCTCAGTTGCGTGAGAAGCTTGGCGTCGTAGCCGTCGGTGGGAATGGGGTTGTACTTCGCCACCACCGCCGCCTGCGCGGCGTTGTACTCGTCGGTGAAGTTCTTCAGATTGGCAACCTCGCCGGTGTTGCCCCACGAGGTCCAGGTCACCTCGACCGCATCCTGGGCAAGGGCGGAGGGAGTGCGTGCGCTCCCGATCGCAGCGGCGGCGAGGGCTGAGCCCGCCACGAAATGGCGACGATTGAGGCGACCGGAACGCGGTGTCGAAATCGGGATTCGCTGAGCCACATCCAACTCCTTCATGGTCAACAGTGTCAAACGATGTCCCGTACCCACCGGGATGGCCCCCGGGTCACAGGTCACTCCTTTCCGCCACCCCGTCACATCGGACCAGGAGGTGACGAATGGCGTCTTCACGAATCACCCGGCGACGCCAGGCTGGCCCCAATGCTTTGGGAGCCTGGTCGCACGCGTCGACCGATTGATGCTCGATCTCGGGTGGACGCTTCGTGGTCCGACCGGTCCTACCAGTGAATGCTGGCGAGCGTAATGCCGCGAAACCCTCTCGTCAAGTGGCTGTCACGTCATGGTGCCTTCGGCAACGGCGGCGCTGGCTCCGCACGCCGGCGGTTGGCAGGATCATGCCGGCTCCGGCAGTTGGACGAGCGTCTTCTCGGGACGATCCAATGGCACAAAGGCTGCTTTCCAGTCTGCATGTGCCGTCATCGTTTGGGGTACTGGCCGCCGGATTCTCTGCGCGGACCTCCATCGATACTCACCGTCAGGAATTCATTCCATGAAAGCCCTCGTGTACCACGGCAAGCGTGACGTCCGCGTCGACAACGTCCCGGACCCGACGATCCAGGAAGCGACCAACGCGATCATCAGGATCACGTCGACCGGTCTCTGCGGCTCCGACCTCCATCTCTACGAAGTGCTCGGTCCATTCCTCGATGAAGGCGACATCCTCGGCCACGAGCCGATGGGGATCGTGGAGGAAACAGGCAGCCAGGTCACCAATCTAAGGAAGGGTGATCGCGTCGTCATCCCATTCCAGATGTCCTGCGGTCACTGCTACAT
>CADCWJ010000174.1 GCA_902806365.1 uncultured Thermomicrobiales bacterium | reverse complement strand
CCCAGGATCAGGATCTGGAGCGACATGTTGCCCCGGGACGGATCGAGGAATTGCGGCAGGAACGCCAGGAAGAAGATGCCGACCTTCGGGTTGAGCACGTTGATGATGATGCCTTGCGAATACAGCCGCGCCGGGCTCAACGTACGGCCCCCGGCGGGGTCCGTGAGATCGGCGGGGCGCGAGCGGATGCTGGCCACGCCGAGCCAGATGAGGTAGCCCGCTCCGGCATATCTCACGACGTCGAAGAGCACTTCGGACGATGCGACCACCGCGCTGAGCCCGAGCACGGCGGCGACAACATGGATCAGCATCCCGGTTTCCACGCCGAGCGCGGACACTACCGCGGCCCGCCGTCCCTGATCGATGCCGCGGGTGATGATGTAGATCAGGTTCGGCCCCGGCACCACAATCAACAGGGTGGCCGCGATCGCGAATGTGAGCAATGTCGGAACCGTCGGCATGCATCAGCCCTTTCGAGAATCACCAACAGTCATCACTCCGCCCATCTTGCGCCGTCATACCCGATCATTGCTGCCCCGCGTGTGACGAGGAGGCCCCGTCACGGTCGTCGTCGGCGGATGCCTCCATGGAGGAAGGTGTCGCCGTCCGCCGGTAGATACCCGGCGGCCACCGTTCGATCAGGCCCTCGTCGACCAGCGCGCGGCGCAGCATCGCGACGTCCGCGCTGACCGGCCGCAGGGCTTCGTTGACTGCCGACTCCTTCAGCTCGATCCCGACCGGGATTCGGCTCGCGATGTGCGAGAGAACCAGTAGCCGGGGCCCGCGTTTGGCGGGCATCTGGCGGATGCTGCCGTCCGGGTTGAGAAAGCGCCGAATGATATCCTCGTCGGTCGTCATGGCAGGTGTCTCCTTCCCGGGTCTCATCGATGCTTGATGCACGGTGCTGCTCACCGTGGATCACGGGCGGCGATGACGTGGTACTGACGGGTCGCGGCCACCGTTTCGACGTGCCCGAATACCTCGCTCATCCGCCTCCCGTAGGCGAGAAATGCGTTGGCCACGATCAGCAGGGACCCGCCCGGAAGCATGTGGCGCGGAGCCTCGCGGATGAGCCGATCCGCCACCGAGCGGTCGGTCTCCTTGCCCCGGTGAAAGGGCGGGTTGCTGACGATCAGGTCGTAGCGATTATCGCCCACCGCCGCGTAGACATCGCTGGTGAACGCGCGGGCGTGCGGGGTCGCCGCTGACACCTGGCGCGCCAGGTTCTCTTGCGCCGCCGCGACGGCCAGCAGGCTGGCATCGACCAGATCGACCCGTGAGGCCGCTGCATGCGCCCCGGCTCGTGCGGCGGCGATCCCGATCGCTCCCGACCCACAGCCGACATCGAGCACCGACGCTCCCGGCCGAATGTCGAGATGCGCCAGGAGCAACGCGGTACCCGCGTCGAGTGTGTCCCCGGCGAAGACGCCGGGCAGCGTGACCAGGCTCAGGTCACGGCCGTCGAGGATGATGGTGAATTCCCGCCAGGTGCCCGGCGCGATCCCGGGCGATGTCAGCCAGGCTGGCCGGGAGTCCCCTTCGCCCCGCTCGATCACGGCGATCCGGTGCTTGCGCCGGAAGTCTTCCGAGGTGGGCGGCCCAAGAGCAGCGGCGGCATCGGCGATCACCGAGCGAATACCCTCCCGGTTGGCTCCGGCCATGATCAGGCGACCGCCCGGCCCGAGAAGACGATCGGCCAGCGCCAGCCAGCGCCGATTGAGGTCGCGATCGGGCGCCGCCGGAAGCAGCGCCAGGTCGACGGACCCGGCCACGACATCAGGAGAGATCACGTTGTCGTCAACGACAACCCCACGATCTGGACGCTGCCCGAGCAACGCGATCTCGCGACAATCGGTCGGCAGCCAGGTGATCGTTCCGGCATGGCGCTCCCCGGCAAGCGCATCGGCCAGCGCCGCGTCGCCTCCAAAAATGCAGATGTGGTGCCTTGGTGGGCGGGCGAGCGCCTCCTCGATCACCATCTCCGATGCGACGTTCACGACATCACCCTCTTCATTGGCAACTATGTTCGATCGCTATCGACCCTCGCCAGCGTCATCGCTCTATACTGTGCCTTCCAGTTTCGCCTGACCACTCTCAGGGAGCCCGATGACGGAACGCAAGACCAATGTCGCCGCGATCTATTTTCCGTCCTGGCACGACGATCCGCGCCGCGCCGAGCAGTTCGGCGCGGGCTGGAGCGAGTGGGAGCTGATCAAGGCCGGCCGGCCCCGCTTCGCCGGGCATTACCAGCCGATCATCCCCTCCTGGGGGTATGCCGACGAGACCGATCCGGAGGTCATGCGACGCGCCTGCCGGGCGGCGGCGAACGCGGGCATCGATGCCTTTCTCTGGGACTGGTACTGGTATGACGAGCGCGATTTCCTGAATCGTCCGCTCGATGAGACCTACGTGTCGCTGGATCATCCTGAGACATCGTTTGCCCTGATGTGGGCCAATCACGACTGGTACGACGTCTTTCCGGCGCGGATCGGCAGGCCCCGGCCGCTGATGGCGCGAGGAACCGTCGATGCTCGCCAGTTCCGCGAGATGACCGACGTCATCATCGACCGCTACCTGACGCACCCGAACTACTGGCGGGTAGATGGTAAAGCGTGGTTCACGATCTTTGAGCCCCACACCCTCAAGAAAGGGCTCGGCGGCGATCGCGCCACGGCCCGGGCGCTCGCCGGCTTCCGGAAGCGTGCCGCGGACGCCGGAGCCGGGGAGCTTCACCTCAACGTGATGCGCGGATGGGATCCCGACCATCCCGGCCGGCTCGCCAAGCTCGGGATCGATAGTTGGGGACATTACAACTGG
>CADCWJ010000173.1 GCA_902806365.1 uncultured Thermomicrobiales bacterium | reverse complement strand
GGCGATCAGGAAACCGCTGGAGTGGCGGTGCCTGTCGCGATCAGGACGCTCGATCGAGTGGCGTCGAAGGGCGTCATCCACCGCAACAACGCCGCTCGCCGCAAGTCCCGTCTGATCAAGAAGTTCCACGCCCTGTCGGCGACTGCCTGATTGCCGGGGTCGTTCGTGCGAGCGGCCCGGGCGCAAGCAGAGGCGCGCGATGCTTTCGCTGCTTCAGGTGAACGTGAGGACTTCCGCGTCAACCGGGAACGGCGAGGTCCCGCTTGCCGCCATAGCCACACCATCGCTCTGATCCCGGCAATCACCTCCTACCGGGATCCGTGCAGCGCTGCGAGCACTTCGTAGAGGGCGTCGAGCGGGTCACGGAGTTCGCCGGTCTTCATTCGGCGATCGGCATCCTCCAGCGCCCGGCCAAGCCGCTGGGAGTTCCCCGGCGGCTGCGCGCGCAAGCCGCGTTCGATCGAGCTCATCCGGCCGGCGTTTGGCAGGCGCAATGCCTTCCCGACATCCCCGGCGGAGCGTCGCCCGGCCGCCGCCATGACCACCGAAAGCTCGACCGTTTGGCTCAGTTGGGCAAGAACCTTGGGGGGGTCTTCCCCGGCGCTCAGCAGCCGGTCGAGCTGCACTGCTGCCTCCCCGACATTTCCCTGGGTGACCGCGTCGATGAAACCGAAGATCCGGTCCGTGTCGCCCTGTGCGATCAGGCTCGTAACATGAGCGCGTGTGATCGGCCCGGGATGCGCGGCCACCGCCAGCTTGGCGATCTCGTTCCGCAGCGATTCGAGATCGGGCGGTCGATCGAAGGCCGGGTTGGTAGACCTGGCCGACCAGCTCTGAGGAAAGAGTGTCTCCGCCAGGAGCCTCGCCGTCGCCTGGTCGATCTCGGCGCCCTCATTTTTCGCGCGCGTGGCGATCCAGCTCAATAGGTCACGGCCGCGTGGGGGATCGGACAGCACGACCGTCGCGCTCTGCGGCAGCGCCTTCTTCACCGTCGCCGGGACCGCGGCCAGCGAGGTGTCGAGCAGGATCAGGGTACTGGGGTCCGGGATCGCGGTGAACAGGTCGGCCCAGGCGTCGGTGGTCGCGCCATCCCTGGCACCGGGCTTGCCCAACCGGGCCAGCACATCTTCGACGATGACGACACGACCGGCGGAAAAGAAGCCGATGCTCGTCGCGTCCATCTGGATGTCCCTGATCGTGGCCGTCTTGCCATCCATGACCGAGGTGCTCTGTCCGGACGGATCACGCTCCCGGAGAATGCTGCGTACCGCATCGCGAGCCATCGCGCCATCCGGGCCGAGCACGATCGCGATCATGTTCCCTCCGGCCGCGTTCCCGGCAATCCGGGTCGAGAATGGATGCTGGCAACGGGATTCGATGTGTCACATTGCCAATGTGACACGAGCGTTGCGCGAAAAAGAGAGCGGGGGTGGCCCGCCCTGCATGTTTGGTGAAGTGGATCGGGGAGGCGTGAGAGCGGGGCTGGCCGACCCGTGAGAATCCGGATGCGATGCGGAGCCTTGAACCTGCATATGCAGGTGGGTGCCACGGACCACGCGCAGGACACGTCCCACGGGGAGCGGCTCCCGGCTCTTCAAAAGTTGGCTCAAGACCACATCGACATCACGGAAACCACGGGGTCGACCGAGAGCCGAGAATATCACGATCCGCCCCGGAGTTTCAACGACGGGCTCGTCGCCCGGCGGGGGGAGATTGCGCATTGCCTGTAAGATGAACCGGCACAGTGGCGGCCGCAGCGACATGCCCGGTCTGCTTTGTCCGCCGCGCACGGCCGCACTTTCTTCATCCATCCCAAGCGCTCACAACCGCGTTGTCTGGAGAACGATCACTCATGGCAGGGACGAATCACACACGAACCCCCGAGGCGCCCTCACGACGTGTGGTGGTGACCGGCTCCGGCGCGATCTGCCCGGTTGGAAATACGGTCGCCGAGGTCTGGGCCGCGATCTCCGCCGGCCGCACGGGGATCGCGCCGATCACCCGGTTCGACACCGACGGCTTCGAGACGCGGTTCGCCGGGGAAGTCAAGGGGTTCGACCCCGCCGCCTCGCTTGGCCGGAAGGAAAGCCGCCGGATGGACCGGTTCACCCAGCTTTCCGTGACGGCGACCCGCGAAGCCGTCTCGGCCGCCCGTCTCGACATCGCCAGTGATCCAACCCGGGTCGGTGTCATCGTCGGCACCGGGATGGGGGGGATGGAGACCTTCGAGGACGGCATCGAAGTGATGCTCACGAGTGGGCCGAAGCGGGTCTCTCCGTTCTTCGTGCCGATGATGCTTCCCAACATGGCGGCGGGTATCGTCTCCATCGACATCGGCGCCAAGGGGCCGAACTTCGCCACTGTCTCGGCATGCGCCAGTTCGGCGCATGCGATCGGGGAGGCGACGATGATGATCCGTAACGGTTACGCCGATGTCATCCTTGCCGGCGGCGGTGAAGCACCGGTTACCCGAATGGGCGTTTGCGGGTTCAACGCAATGGGAGCACTCTCCAGGCGGAACGACGAGCCCGAGCGTGCCAGCCGCCCGTTCGATGCCGGGCGCGACGGCTTCGTATTGGCCGAGGGTGCCGCTGTGCTGGTCCTGGAGGATCGCCAGCGCGCGCTCGCCCGCGGGGCACCGATCCTGGCGGAGGTCATCGGCTATGGCACCACCGATGACGCCAACCACATGGTCCAGCCCGCTCCCGGTGGTGAGGGCGCCGCGCGCGCGATGTCGATCGCCTTGGCCGACGCCTGCATCGACGCATCGGAGGTGGATTACATCAACGCCCACGGCACATCCACCCAGCTCAACGAGAAGCTGGAGACGCAGGCGGTCAAGCGGGTGTTCGCGGACCGCGCCACGACGATGCCGATCAGCTCGACGAAGTCGATGACGGGCCACCTGCTCGGGGCCGCCGGATCCCTTGAGTCCGTGATCGTGATCGAAGCGATGCGGGCCAACCTCATGCCGCCCACCATCAACCAGGAGCAGCCCGATCCGGAGTGCGATCTCGACACGATACCGAACACGGCGCGTCCCGGCCAAACCCGGATCGCGATGTCGAACTCAATGGGGTTCGGAGGACATAACGTGTCACTTGTCTTCGCTGATGCCGGTTACGCCCGATCATGAGCGAAGAATCATCACGGGGGCAGCACCGCCCGCGAGTCGTCGTCACGGGCATGGGTGCGATCTGCGCCCTTGGTCACGGCATCGGAGACATCTGGTCGGCGATGCTCGCGGGCAAGACGGGCATTGACACGATCAGCAGCTTCGACCCAACCGGGCTCAGCACCACGTTCGCGGCCGAGATCGGCGATCTGCCGGTGGATGATCTTCTCGGCCGGAAGCATGCGCGGCGGATGGACCGATTCACACAGCTCGCGGTTCTCGCCGCCCGTCAGGCGGTGAGCCAGTCGGCACTGGATATCTCCCGGGAGCCGGAACGGGTTGGGGTGATCATCGGATCGGCCCTCAGCGGCTTCAAGACGTTCGTGACCGCTACCGAGACGATGCTGACCGCTGGACCCCGGCGTGTCTCGCCATTCGCGGTGCCGATGACGATTCCGAACATGGCGCCTGGCACGGTCGCGATCGATGTCGGAGCTCAGGGACCCGCGTTCGCTCATTCCTCTGCGTTCGCCAGCGGGGCGCACGCGATCGGCGAGGGGGTGCGGATGATTCAGGATGGCCGTGCCAACGCGATTCTCGCCGGGGGAGCGGAGGCCCCGGTGATGCCGCTCGCCGTGGCGGCGTTCGCCGCGATGGGCTCGCTGTCCCAGGGCAACGCCACCCCGGCGCATGCCGTGCGTCCCTTCGACCTCCATCGCGACGGGTGCGCACTGGGGGAGGGGGCAGGGGTCCTGGTACTTGAAGACCGCGACCACGCGATCGCGCGCGGTGCCGCGATCCTCGCCGAGATCGCCGGGTATTGCACGACCGCCGACGCCTTTCACGAGGTGCGGCTGGCGCCTGAAGGGGATGGCATCGCGCGCGCAATGGCCGGAGCGATCGCGGACGCCGGGATGCCTCCTTCCGCGATCGGTTACCTGAACGCGCATGGCACCGCGACCGTGATGAATGACGCCTACGAGACCGCCGCAATCAAGACCGTCTTCGGTGACGCCGCTGCTGGACTGCCGATCAGCTCGACCAAGGCGATGTCCGGCCACCTCCTTGGGGCAGCCGGCGGTCTCGAAGCGATCATCTCGATCAAGGCACTCCGGACCGGAATCCTGCCGCCGACGATCAACCTAGAGACCCCGGACCCCGCCTGCGACCTGGATTACATTCCGCTGGTGGCCCGTCATCACCGGGTCGACACGGTAATGTCGAACTCGATGGGATTCGGTGGTCACAACGTCTCGCTCATCTTCACCGCCCACCATTGAGCCCGTATCACGTCGACCGAGCGTGCTCACTCAAGCCGGAGAGATGTGACAAAGCTGGGTTCGATCGGAGCCGGATCGGCACGGGCGCCGACGTTCCGGCGTCGACGAAAAGAGCCCCGGAGGTATTCCCCCGGGGCCTTTTCCTCGCTCGCTTTCGAAGGCGCTAGTCCAGGTAGCCCTGGAGCTGTGTGCTTGAACTCGGATGCCGCAGCTTGCGCAGCGCCTTTGCCTCGATCTGCCGGATTCGCTCGCGCGTGATCCCGAAATCTCGCCCGACCTCTTCCAGGGTCCGGAACCGGCCATCGTCGAGCCCGTATCGCAGCACGATGATCCGCCGCTCGCGGTCGGTCAGCTTGTCGAGTGCATCGCCGATCTGCGCCTTGAGCAGCTGCTGTGATGCCAGCTCCAGCGGTGCGGGCATCGTCTCGTCCTCGATGAAGTCTCCCAGGAACGCGTCGCCCTCGCTGCCGACCGGCGCTTCCAGCGAAACCGGATGCCGGGCGACATCCAGCACCTGGCGCACCTTGTCGTCGGTTACGGCCATCGCCCGGGCGATCTCCACCTGCGTCGGTTCGCGTTCGAGGATCTGCTGTAGCCGGTGCGAGGTCTTCTTGACCCGGTTGATCGTCTCACCGACATGAACCGGGAGCCGGATCGTCCGGCTCTGATCGGAGATCGCCCGCGTGATCGCCTGACGAATCCACCAGGTGGCGTAGGTGCTGAACTTGTAGCCGCGGTGGTAATCGAACTTGTCGGTCGCCTTCATCAGCCCGATATTGCCTTCCTGGATCAGGTCCAGGAACGAGAGGCCGCGGCCGACATACTTCTTGGCGACGGAGACCACAAGTCGCAGATTGGCCTGGATCAGGTGCGCGCGGGCCGCGTTGCCGTCCTGCACATCGACATCGAGTGACCAGCGATCCTCCGCCCGGAGTCCCCGCTCTTCCAACTGCGATTCGGCCAGTTTGCCGCGTTCCATTCGCGTCGCCAGCCAGACTTCCTCGCGCATGGTCAGCAGGTTCGTCTCGCCGATTTCCTGGAGGTAAAGCCTGACAGAGTCGCCCACGCCGGATGCCAGCGGGTCTTCGGCAAGCTGGCGCGCCGCTTCTGCCCTGGTGCGGCTTCGTGGCGCTGGGACCCGCGCCGGTGGAACCATCGGTTGCTCATCGAGGACATCGATTCCTTCCGCGACCAGTGCGGAATAGAAGTCCTCAAGCGAGTCGAGCTGTTCTTCGGCGTTCGGGAACGCGGCGATGATATCGTCGGAAAGGAGGTAGCCCTGCCCCTTCCCCTTCTCAATCAGGCTCGTAACCATGAGTGCGGTTCCACCCCTCCGACGAGCGCGGCACCTGGTGCGGGACGAGGTGCGGCGCGGATGAACGTTCGCGAGCCGATCGACGCATTGTCGTGAGTGTGACCCGCCCGGCCGGGAGGCGAGTGCGTCAACACTCATCCGCTATGGATTGCGCCTTTCCAATGTCGGCGATGTACGGGCATCGAGCTCCCCTCACTCGTCATCGTGGCGGTTACTGAAGTATCTATATCCTATACGACCGGAAGCCTAGGATTCAACCTTTTGCATACAATATACCGATCTGCGGTCCCGCCGCCCGTCGAGCCGATGCTATACTTTCGGATCGAGTCCAGCACCCTCTCTGCCCATGTCACCAGGAGCCTAGTCCCAGCATGTCCGGTCATTCAAAGTGGTCAACCATCAAGCGGAAGAAGGGTGCAGCCGACCAGAAGCGCGGCCAGCTCTTCACCAAGCTGGCGCGGGAGATCACCGTCGCTGCACGAACCGGTCTGCCTGATCCGGACGCCAACGCCCGTCTGCGAATCGCCGTCCAGAAGGCCCGCGCCGAAAGCATGCCGAAAGACAACATCGACCGCGCGATCCAGCGGGCGAGCGGTGGTGACGGCGCCGAGCAGTACGAGGAAATCTATTACGAGGGGTACGGGCCGGGCGGCACCGCGATCATGATCCTGACGATGACCGACAACCGGAACCGCACCGTCGGTGAGCTTCGCGCGGTCCTGACCCGATCCGGCGGCTCGCTTGGTGAGAACGGCAGCGTAAGCTGGATGTTCGACCAGACCGGCGTGATCACGATCCCGGTCAACGGGACCGACCCGGAAGAGCTCGCGCTGGAAGCGATCGATGCCGGGGCTAGCGATGTCCAGGTCGAGGATGACGTCGTCGAGATTTATACGGAGCCCCAGGATCTTCACAAGGTGCAGGAGCACCTTGCCGGCAACGGTCATGAGGTCGAGGAGGTCGAGCTTGTGATGAAGCCAAAGACGATGCTTCAGCCGGAGCCTGACGCCGCCGTCAAGGCGGTGCGGCTGCTCGAGAAACTGGAAGACCTCGACGACGTGCAGACCGTTTTCTCCAACCTCGACATCTCCGATGAAGTGCTCGCCGCGGTAGGGTAGGGACCGTCTCGTGTCGCACGAAAACCTGACGACCCTCGGCATGGACCCGGGGACCGCGATCCTCGGCTTCGGGGTGATCCGGGGAACGTCCGATCCCGTGCTGGTCGATGTCGGGGTGATCGAGACCGATGCCGGCTCTCCCATGCCTGACCGCCTCGTCATTCTGCATCAGCGGACCTCGGAGCTGATCGACCGTTACCGGCCCGATGTCCTCGCGATCGAGCAGTTGTTCTTCGCCCGTAACGTCACCACCGCGATCGCGGTGGGTCAGGCGCGGGGAGTCGTCCTCCTTGCCGCCGCCCAAAAGGGCGTGCCTGTCGCCGAGTACAGCCCGTCCGAGGTCAAGTACGCCGTCGTCGGGTATGGCAAGGCGGACAAGCGGCAGATGCAGGAGATGGTCCGGATCATCCTCAACCTCAGCCATGCTCCCGCACCGGACGACGCCGCCGACGCCCTTGCCATTGCCCTGTGCCATGCCCAGACCGCGCCATTCAAGGATCGCGTCGCCGCTACAACTGCTGCCGAAGACGCGGACGCTGCACGCGCGGGCCGGAGCTGAGCGGTGCCTCGACACCCCCGCCTGGATCACGCGCTCGTCGATCAGGGCCTGGCCGACACCCGCTCCCGCGCCAAGGCGCTCATTCTCGCCGGCGATGTGCTCGTCAACGGGCAGCGCGAAACCCGCTCCGGGCATCCCGTGACTTCGACCGATGCCATCGCGCTGCGCGACAAACCGCGGTTCGCCAGCCGGGGCGGTGAGAAACTCGATCACGCCCTTGCGGCCTTTGGAATCGACGTGTCGTCGCTGGTGGCCGCCGATTTTGGAGCGAGCACGGGAGGGTTTACCGACTGCTTGCTCCAACGGGGCGCGGCGCATGTCTACGCAATTGATGTCGGATACGGACAGCTCGACGAGCGGCTCCGGCTGGACGACCGCGTAACGGTGATGGAGCGGATGAACGCGCGTTATATCGAATCTTTGCCCGAGCCGGTCGATGTTGTCGCGATCGACGTCTCGTTTATCTCACTGGCGCTGATGTTTCCGGTCGTCGCCCGGCTCCTGACCGCCCGTGGCGTATGCGTACCGCTGATCAAACCCCAGTTCGAGGCGGGACGCGACGATGTCGGCAAGGGGGGAGTGGTGCGTGATCCAGCGATCCATCGCAAAGTGCTAGGCGAGGCCGTCCGCAGCGCTGAAGAGCATGGCCTGTTCGTCTCCGGTCTCGTTGCATCGCCGTTACGGGGTCCGGCCGGCAACGTCGAGTTCCTCGCCCACCTTTCCCGTCAGCCGGGATCCCTGGAGAATGACGCAATGATCGACCTCGCGATGGCGGAGGCGACCGTGATCGTAGCGAAGCCTTGAGGCCCGCACAGGATCCGTTCGCGGCCATACGGCGGGCGCTGGCCGCCGAGCCGGACGCGGTGGCCAACGATGCGGAGAACATTCGCGCCGATGGCGAGACTGCGCCGCGGCTCCGGCTCGACCCGGACCGCGCGCGCCGCACTGGTATCCCCGAAGTCGTGCTCGCCGAGCGCAAGACGACGGCGGATGTGGCCCGCTCGTTGATGCATCTTGCCAGCGCGTCGGGGCGCGCCCTCGCCAGCCG
>CADCWJ010000172.1 GCA_902806365.1 uncultured Thermomicrobiales bacterium | reverse complement strand
GCTTCGGCGTGACGAGTACACCCACCACCACGCGCCAGCCACCGTCGGCCGGTGACGCCTCAGCGCTGACCGGGGCGGGGGTCACCTACCTTCGCAGCATGGATGAACGCCTCTCCGCTCTGCGCACCTCGGTCATCCGGCTGCGGTACCTGGCCGGCTCGTTGGGCGAGAGCGACCTCACCCGAGCCGCATATCCGTCGGAGTGGACGGTGGCCGACGTGCTGTCCCACCTCGGCTCGTGTGCTGTGATCATGCGGGCGAGTCACGCTTGCACGCGTGCGACAACATCCACGAATCATGCCTGGTCAGGTGAATGTCGATCAGCGAACGAATGGCGTCGCCGTCAGGGATGCGATCGTTCCTTTTACCATCCGGCGCGGCGATGCCAGTGGGAAAGGATGGGCTTGGGTCGTCCATTGCCCGCCGGGAATGACCGTATCGCCGCGATCCTGCCGAAAATGTCAAAGCGTCACGCGGCACTTTCGACTACTCCGGTACTGCTTGTGACAACAGGGTACACGACGTGGACGGGGCACCTGGCTCCCCGTTTCGTCCGCTAATGTCCGGCGACGAAAACGTGCGCGAGGGAAGGAAGAGCTGCCACGATGACGATCTTGAACGCGTTCGACGACTCGTCGGAAGAGATCATTCGGGTGAGCCAGGTGGTCAAACCCATCGATGACTTCCCCGGGACCGTCGTCGTCACGTATTCGCGGTTGAAGTTCGATCATCTCCTGCAGCACTACCCCTGTGACCGCATCGCGACGTTGAACCCGGCCTGCGCTTCGATCCCGGTCTACCGGGTTGCGGTCGCTGGCACGTCGTACGCCGCCTATCTCTCGCTCATCGGCGGTCCGGCCGCCGCCGGACTCATGGAAACGGTCATCGGCTTCGGCGGGCGTCGCTTCCTGTTCTTTGGATCGTGCGGCGTTCTGGACAGGGAGATCCTGTCTCGCCACGTCGCCGTGCCAACCGCCGCCTATCGCGACGAGGGCACGAGCTATCACTATGTCGCGCCATCCGACTACATCGCTATCCCGACCGCGGAGCGCCTCGCGGGCATCCTGCAGGATCTCGGCGTGCCATATCACCTGACGCGCACCTGGACGACGGATGCGATCTATCGCGAAACGCGCGGGAACATGGCGAAGCGCATAGCTGAGGGATGCCGGGTGGTCGATATGGAATGCGCATCAACGGCCGCGGTCGCACGGTATCGCGGTGTGGAGTTCTATCAGTTCCTCTACGGTGCCGACAGCCTCGATGGCGACGTGTGGGACCCTAGGGACCTGCTGGATACGCACGACAACGAAGGCGGCGCCATCGTCGACCTCGCGCTCAGGATTGCCGGGAGATTGGCGTAACGGGTGAAACACGCCCGCTGAGGTGACAGATGTACGCGCCCAACCCGAGTCCCGGGGCGGGCGCTTTTGGCAATGGCCCCACTTGGTCTGGAGCGCTTGCCGGAACAACCCGACCGCTATGGGCGAGAACCAGGAGATCTCCAGGTATCCGAGGCGTCGCTTTGCTCCCCGCCAGGATCCGCGCTCGTCTCCACCAGCGCACGTGGCAGGAAGCGCGTCATGTATCCGATATAGGCCTCCCGTTCTCGCTCGCTTCGATCCTCTGACCAACCCAGGGAGCGAACGCACGCGTCGGCACTCGCGTCAAGCGCGCCAAACCCCGCGTCCTCATCGTAGCCAACCATCGCTCGCCGCATCAGCGCGTCCGTCAGGGTCCGGGCTTTTTCGTCGGTGAAGCCAAAGACCACCCCGGCGGCGATCATGCCCGAGCCATCGCTGACGACGGACCGCAAGTGAGGCTCCTGATCCGCCAGCGCTACCACCCGGCGCGCCCGAACCCCATAGATTCGCAGCAGGCATTCCCCACTCTGCTGGCTCAGCCATGCCGGTCGCTCGCGATGGAATTGCCGCGCGAACGCGCTGAAACGCTCGACTCCACCCGGCAGGGGGAGCCGACCGGTGCGCGACGCGGGCAGCGATCGCCCGACCTTCTTCCCAGCCAGATCGACGGTCTGCCGAGCCAGGTTGCGAAAGGTGGTCAGCTTGCCGCCAACGATCGAAATCAACCCGTCCACGTCAGGGGCGTGATCGCGCACGATGTGGCGACGGGTGATCGCGCTCTCGAGGCCGGATTGCTGGTACGGCAGTGGCCGCAGACCGGCGTAGACGTAGGCCACGTCTTCACGCTGCAGGTTGGCCCCCGGAATCGCGATATTGGTTTCGGCAAGCAGATAGGCGATCTCGTCCTCCCCGGGAACGACCCGGTCCGGATCCCCTTCGTAGCGGACATCCGTGGTGCCGATCAGGTAGAGACCATTCCAGGGGATGATGAAGTACGGTCGACCGTCCTGTTTTGCCTCGATATAGAGCGCGTCGGCTGGCGCGCCCGGGAAGGGCTCCACGATGATATGACTGCCCTTGGTTCCGCCGATCAGGCGCTCCGGCTCCTCACCCATCCCCAGCCCCGCCACAACCGTGTCAACCCACGGACCCGCCACGTTGACCGTGACGGCGGCAACGGCGGTCCCCCGTTCGCCCGTCAACTGATCGACGTAGCGGACCCCATGCACCGCATTCCCCTCGATCAGCAGTTCGTCGACCCGCGTGTGCGTAAGGATTTCCGCGCCGTGCGCGACCGCATCGAGCATGTTTTCGACCGAGATGCGCTCGGGAAATTCGACCTGGGCATCGTAGTAGCGTGCCGCCGCCCGCAGCCCGGTGGGGTTCAATCCCGGTTCGTGCGCGAGGGCGCCCGCCCGGTCGAACATCCGGTGTCCGGGCACGGACTTGCCGAGCGAGAGTAGATCGTAAGCGATCATCCCGAGTCGAATCATCAATGGGCTGCGCTTGTGATAATCGTAGATCGGCAAGGTCAGGGCGAGCGGCCTGACCAGGTGCGGGGCGATCCGGAGCAATCGCTCGCGCTCCATCAACGATTCCCGGACGAGACCGATCTCTGCGTACTCGAGGTAGCGCAACCCGCCGTGGATCAGCCGGCTCGACCAGCTCGTCGTGCCCGCCGACACATCCGACTTGTCGATCAGCAGTACCCGCAGTCCCCGCAGGGCGGCGTCGCGGGCGATCCCGGTCCCGTTGATGCCTCCGCCGACGACGATCATGTCGAACGGTTCGGACCAGGTCTGAGCCAGCTCATCGCGCAATGCCACCGGAACCATCCTTGCTTCGTTCATCGAACCGGGCCGTCGGGACAGTGTAGCCGGGCACCGGATTCTCACCGCTCAGGACTTTCCCGAGCGGGCGGATCGGGTGACAAGGCGACGGACCTCCGTACAATGCCACGGACCCGGTAACGGCGCGGTCAACTCCGTCGTCACACCCAAAGGAGTGCGAAGAACCCATGGCAGGACTCAAGATAACGCTCGTCGGAGCTGGCAGCACCGTGTTCGCGAAGAACATCATGGGCGACATCATCAGTTTTCCGGAACTGGCCGATTGCACGATCGCGCTCCACGACATCGACGAGGAACGCCTGCGTACCTCCGAGGTCGTCGGTCGCAAGCTCGCCTCCTCGGTCGGTGCCCCAACCACCATCGAAGCCACCACCGACCGGCGGGCGGCCCTCTCCGGCGCCAGCTACGTGATCTGCATGATTCAGGTCGGCGGCTACAAACCGGCCACCGTTACCGACTTCGAGATCCCGAAGAAATACGGATTGCGCCAGACGATCGCCGACACCCTCGGCATCGGCGGGATCATGCGCGGGCTGCGCACGATCCCGGTGCTGCTCGACATCTGCCGGGATATGGAAGAGGTCTGTCCTGACGCGCTGTTTCTTAACTATGTCAACCCTATGGCCATGAACTGTTGGGCTGTCTCCCGCGCCACCTCGATCACCACGGTCGGCCTCTGCCACAGCGTCCAGGGCACCGCAGGCGAGCTCGCCAACGACATCGGCATCCCGGTC
>CADCWJ010000171.1 GCA_902806365.1 uncultured Thermomicrobiales bacterium | reverse complement strand
AGGCCCCCATTCCTACGCTGAGACCCCCACTTCCACCCCGAGGCCCCCACTCCCACCTCGAGGCCCTCACTCCTACAACGAGAACCCCACTCCCACACCGGCGCCGTGACGCGTGTATGAGATGGCGATCGGTTCTGGCGAGACGATGGAATTATGGTCTGCAGGGGTTGCCGCGTCCTCAATAAAGGCCGGTATGGTGGTTGAGCGTATTTGGAAAGTGTTGAGCGATCGCTCTGCACCTCCGGTTGATCTCCGGATTGTTTTCTAAAACGACACCGGATGAATGCTGGCCAAGCCGGGATCCGTAGGGGCGTATTCAGCGACCGTGCCCGGCACGGTCGCTGAATACGCAGCGTCGATTCGTGCGCTCCCGTGCCGTATTGCCTGCGAAACGTCCAGCTCCTCCCAATTGTTCACCCGTATTCCGTATAAGGTCTGAAGCCCTATCAGGGGATGGGAGCGAAAGCCGTCCGCGTGAGACGGGGATGTGTACTCGTCAACCGCTGCTATCAGTCCAGAACAGACTTCATGAAATGGCGGAGAGCATCAAGCCGAATCGGTCGCCGAGAACGATTCGGCAGCAAGTATGTAGTGATTGTCACCCTGCATCCGGTCGCCTGTGATCCTCCCTTAATGGAAGAACCGCCGATCATCGCGAGTTCCACGTCACCACCGGAGACGCTGATCGGCTGACACTGTCGTTTGGACGTGCGCGAACCGGGAGTGACTGGACCCCAGGCATGGGGTTCGCGCCATGATCTGACCTGGAACCTCGCGGGATCGACTGTCGGAAGCGTTGAGCTGGCGATTGGCTCGCCAGTTTCGACTGTTTCGGAGGAGTGATCGAACAAAAGAGCTGACACGCCCTGTCTTCGGGCAGGGTGGGGACTTGAAGCGCCCATGGTGCGGCTCCAGTCAGGATTGGTCACTTTGTCGCACCTTGTTTGCGGGTGGAGTCAGGATTGAAACCCGTGATCGGCAAGCTGGCGCGGTCATAGGCGAGGGCCTCCGGTTCGGCCCGTGATGTCCAACACGGACGCGTCTCGAGCCGCGGTGTTCCGGGACGATCCACCGCACTACCAATCGGAAACGGAATTGTCCTCCCGTCTCAGCATGGAAAAGCTGGCTGGCTGGTACGGCTGTGCCCTCGCCGCGTCGTCGTTCAGCTCGACTCCGAGGCCGGGTGTGTCTCCGCTGAAGAGCTTCCCCCCTTCCAAACGCATGTCGGTCTGGATGATGCCCGGGATCACGTCTGGCCGCCAGACGAGCTCCTGGACCGCGAAGAGTGGCGTCGAGAGGTCGAAATGGAGGCAGGCCGCGGTCGAGACCGGCCCCAGCGGGTTATGCGGGGCCTGCTCGATGTAATGGGTCTCGCACCAGCCAGCGATCTTTTTGGCTTCAGTCAGGCCGCCGCTGATGCAGAGGTCGATCCGGCAGTAATCCATCAGATCCTTTTCGATCAGGACCTGCCAGTCCCACTTGCTGGAGATCTGCTCGCCGGTGGCGATCGGCGCCGCGATGTGCTGCCGCAGGTAGGCAAGCTCGGACGCGTTTTCCGCCCGCAACGGGTCTTCGATGAAGAAGGGCCGCATCGGCTCCAGGGCCCGTGCCAGCTGGATCGCGTAGGTCGGGGTGGTGCGCTGGTGAAAATCGACGCAAATCTCGATGCGCGGGCCTAGGGCGTCGCGGAGCGCGGCGAACGCGTCGATCGTCCACTGCATCGCCCGCGTCTGCTCGTAGATGCCCTCGCGCTCGGAACCGCTTCCTTCGCCAACCCCGTAGCGGACGAATTCCCAGCCCTCGGCAACCCGGGCCTGGGCGTACGCCACCATCGCGTTGATTCCGTCCCCCTGGTCGCGATCGGTGCCATCTCGTTGCTGCACGTGACAGTAGCAGCGGGCGTAATCGCGCGTCTTCCCTCCCAGCAGGTCGTAGACGGGAACACCGAGCGCCTTACCCCGCAAATCCCACAGGGCAATGTCGATCGCGGCCACCGTTGCCGCGTGAATGTGCCCGCCGCGAAAGAACTGCCCGCGCCAGAGGGTCTGCCAGATGTGCTCGATTCGGGAGGGGTCCATCCCCTTCAGGACCGGTGCGTAGGTCTCGACGAGACTGGCGATCGCCAGTTCCTTGCCGGTGACGCCGGCTTCGCCGAGGCCGGTCAATCCCTCGTCGGTGTAGACCTTGACGAACGTGAAGTTGCGGCCACGCTCCGGGACATAGACGACGAACGTCTGGACATCGGTAATCTTCATCTCCGGCTCCCGCTCCCTGCGACCCGCGCGCACCGCGACGAGGTGATGGGTCGCGCGTGGTCACGTTTCGCCCAGCGTCCAGCGCGGTTCCCTGACGGGATTGTTCACGGCGTGGGTGTGCTGGTCAACGCTTTTCGGCCGAGGTCACGCCGTATCGCCCGGCCGGAAGTGGACGGTCCTTGGCTGGGCCGTTGGTGCCAGGAACTGCGATCGAACGCCTGTCCGCCTACGATCGCTCGATGGAGACTCCCCTGTGCATCCCGACGGTGACCGCGCGCCGCTTCGTGCTGGACCCGAAGCTCGATCGGGCGACCGCAACCCTGGCGATCGACAGGTTCTGGCTGGAGCAGGGCGCGAAGGGCAAGGATCCGGCGTAGCGCAAGCACATCGATCAGGTGCTGCGCGCACATGGCATGACGATGGATCTAGCTGGCGTGCATCGCACGACGGAAATGGAACTGACGCTTCAGTCGGTTGCGAGGAGATTGGCCTCTGGGATCTGGAAGGCGCTTCGTGCCGGTCCAACACCGGCTGCAGCGCTTCGCGCTTCCGCCGGCGATGCGGCTGCCGGAATCCCTCATCGCGGAGTTTATTCCTCACGCTGCGCTCCGCTGCCGCTTACAGGGCAGGCTCTGAGCGAAGCGAATGGACCGTCCCTCGGGATGACATGGTTTGGCCTACCTTCCTGAAACGCGCTCTAGACCCGGTGCTTTGACCACGATGGCGTGGTCGACGCCTCCCGACGATCCGTCGAGGGATCGCATCCGTCTTTTTGGGCCAGTTTCGGAAGGGCAATGTTCCCATAGAAAACGCTGCCACGACGCCAGTCTGTGTCGACTGGCAGGCACATGGGCATGGATCCGCGACAACCATGGCACCGTGTCTGCAATGCTCGCATGGTCCTCGAGTCGGCGATATCCATCGGAATGGGATGGATCAACCCTTACACCAGATCCAGGAAACGCCGAGATCCCGCCGGACGCCGCGAGCGTAAGCTTTACCCAAAGCCCGGCATGGTCAAAGCGCGTGGATCCTCTCTCGAGATGGTGGTTGCCACGCCAGAGGCGGTTCCGATCATGGCTGGAGGATT
>CADCWJ010000170.1 GCA_902806365.1 uncultured Thermomicrobiales bacterium | reverse complement strand
GCGTCCTCGATGGGATCGTCTATGTGCTCGAACCAGCGGCGGAGGCAGAGGTAGTTCGCTCGCCCCTTCATCACCGCGACGCGGAGTTCCTCGGTCTGGCCGCTCTCCTTGAGCACGGTCCGGACATCCGGTAGATCCTTGCCGTAGAGCTGATCCTGAAGGGAGATCGTGTCGGTGGACACCACCACGCGCTCACCTCGCTCGATGGCATACATCGCGGCGGGCAGCAGATAGGCAAGGCTCTTGCCGGTCCCGGTCCCCGCTTCGACGAGAAGCTCCTCCTCTGCTTCCAGCGCCCGGGCGACCGATGCCGCCATCCGCATCTGGGCGGGCCGAGGCTCATATCGTTCGAGCACATGGGGCAACGGCCCCTCTTTCGAGAGCAGTCGCTCGACCGAGTCCGGATCGAGCGGCGTGGTCGATCCTGTTCGCTGGAGCGATTCCGGGCGTTCCCGAGGCTCGGCGAAGCGCAGTTCGGGGGGCAGGTCGCGCGTGTCGTCAAGCGCGAACAGCGGTCCGGAAACCTTGCGATCCGCCGCGGCACGGAAAAGCTGGGCTTCGGCCCACCCCGCCTGCTGGGCGAATCTTGCCGCCTGCTGGAGCGTGCGCTCGTCGTACTCGTCTATTCGCTTGAGGAGCTCGGCGAACACCCCGGCGGCACGATCGGCATCCGGGAGCGCACGATGCTCCGGGCCGGGATCGAGCCCAAGCGACACTGCCACCTGCGTCAGGCTGTAGTTCGGCATGTTCGCCATCAGCAGCGTAGCCAGCCTGTACGTGTCCATCGAGCGATTTGGAAGCGTTATTCCGCCGCTGGCAAGCATCCTGAGGTCGAACTCGACGTTGTGGCCGACAATGGTCAGCGACCCAATCCGGCGGCGGATGTCGCGAGCCAATGCATCGAGCTTGGGGCTGCCGACCACGTCCTGATCACTGATCCCGGTCAGTCGTTGAATCTCCAGCGGCAGCGGCCGCCCTGGATCAATGGTCTGGCTGAAGCGGTCGACGACTCCATCGCGGCCGAAGGTGACGATCGCGATCTCGATGATCGTATCCCGGTCCGGGTTCATCCCCGTCGTCTCCACATCGACGGCCGCGAAATGAAGAGGCAACGGGCTAGAGCCAGCAATTCGAGAGGACACGGTCAAAACAGCTTTCCAGGCTGGCAACGCCAGCGGTGAGATTGGATGTGGCTACCGCAGGGCATCGCGGTGTATGGCATCAGCGGCGGCGATCGTGTTGAGGATCAACTGCGCGAAGCCGGTTGCCAATGGACGCAGGCGCACGAATTCGTCGACCCGATGGACGTTGCCACCCGTCGTCAGCCCGATACACATCGCGGGAATCCCCCGGCTGATCGGGATGTTGGCGTCGGTGCTGGAGGCGTCGCAGGTGGCCTCAATCCCCAGCGCACGAAGCACGTCAATCCCGATCGGCACCATGCCACTGGTGGTCGACACCTCGCCAGCGGGCCGATCACCGACGGTCTCGGTCGTGACGGAAAGCTCCGCCGACTCAACGAGCGCGATCTCTTCCTCGACCCGCTCGATCAGACGCTCCAGCGACTGAGAACTGGTGGAGCGCATATCGATCACGATCGTCGCGTCGGGAGCGATCGTGTTCACACTGATCCCGCCCTGGAAGAGTCCGACGTTGAGTGTCGTCTTCGGATCCCGGATCAGCTCGATCTCGTCAAGGCGCGAGACCAGCCGGGCCAACGCATGGATCGCGCTGGGACGACCGGCGTCGCCCCAGCTGTGGCCGCCGGGGCCCTTGACGGTGACGCGAAGGCGGCGGCTTCCGACGGCCTTGTGCGTAATCCGGCCAAGGCTATGACCTTCGACCGCAATTACCCCACCGAGCATCGGTAGTTGGTCGACCACCGCCCGCATGCCCCGGAGGTCACCCAGCCCCTCTTCGCCAACATTCCCGGTGATATAGATGTCGACCGGCAGCTCCCTCCCAAGCTGCTGCAGCGCGGTCCCGACCATCGCCACCGCCGCGACGCTGAGGCTGTTGTCGCCGATACCCGGCGCACTCAGGACATCCCCGTGTCGGGTGACGGTGATCTCGGTTTCGATTGGGAAGACCGTGTCGATATGGGCGGCCAGCAGCAACGCCTTGGACGAATCCTTGCCGGGGAGGCGACCCAGGACATTCGAGAGCTCGTCGATCCGTACATCGGCGTGCCCAAGCCGGATCAGGGAATCGCTGACGACCTGGGCACGGGCCGCTTCGTCGTTCGTGGGAGCGGGGACGGAGGCAATCGCAGCGGTGAGCTCGGCAATCGGTTCTACAAGTTGGCCCGCGACCGCGGAGACCTGGGCAACAAGCGTTGATGTGAGGAAGGACAATCCGGACTCCTGGCGGAACACTGGCGGCAGCCGACTGCGACGATCCCGGAATCGACAGGTCTCGTCCAGAAAGGGAGCATCGACAACTCATCGCCGGTTTGCCAGAGTATACGAGAGATTTACGCTGACCTTCGGCTCGCAGGCACTCTCCATGTCTGGCACGCGGACCCGAACCGCTCCAGCCAAACGGGAGGGAGCGGTACGCCGGAAGTGGGATAATACCCAAGGCGAGTATGTACGGTTTCCCCATCCGGTGGTCGCGGGCGCTCGTGCCGGACGAATCTCATCGCCGCTTCAGTCCATATCCGTGCGCAGTGGCTGACAAGGAGAACCAGATGGCGTATCACCGGTACGACGCGGTCATCGTGGGCGCAGGCGGTGCGGGGCTGATGGCCGCGATCCAACTCGCCGGAAAAGCCAATATCGCCGTTGTCAGCAAACTGTACCCACCCCGCTCGCATACGGGCGCCGCCCAGGGCGGGATCAGCGCGGCCCTCGGCAATACCGAGGAAGACCACTGGGAATGGCACATGTTCGACACGGTGAAGGGTGGTGATTACCTCGTCGATCAGGATGCCGCCGAAGTCCTCACCCGGGAAGCGATCGACGCCGTGCTCGAACTGGAGCACATGGGCCTGCCGTTCAATCGCACCCCCGACGGGCGAATCGACCAGCGTCGATTCGGCGGACATTCCCGCAACTTCGGAGAGGGACCCGTGCGGCGAGCCTGCTATGCCGCCGACCGCACCGGTCACATGATCATCCAGACGCTGTATCAGCAGGGCATCAAGCACCAGGTCAACTTCTTCGACGAGCATCACCTGCTCGATATTCTCTTCACCGACGATGGCGCCTGCTGCGGTGTCGTCACCTACGAGATCAAGAGCGGCGAGATCCATGTCATCCACGCCAAGACCGTGCTGATCGCCAGTGGCGGCTACGGGCGCGTCTTTCGCATCACATCCAACGCTCTCGCGGGCACCGGTGATGGCGTTGCGCTTGCCTATCGCCACGGCATCCCGTTGATGGACATGGAGTTCTACCAGTTTCATCCCACCGGGCTGTACAAGCTCGGCATCCTCGTCTCCGAGGCCGC
>CADCWJ010000169.1 GCA_902806365.1 uncultured Thermomicrobiales bacterium | reverse complement strand
GTCGTTGAACATTGTTCAGCGTTTCGATTGACGATCAGACAGCTCTCTGGTATTGTATGTACAACCGAGATTGAACATTGTTCAGGGAGTTGATGGATGTTGAAATCTCCGAAGCTGACCGGCGCTGAAGCGCGACGGGAGCGAGGGCGCCAGGAGATGCGGACGTCGATCCTCGATGCCGCCGGGAGGCTGGTCGCCACTGAGGGCGTCGAGGGGCTGACGATCAGGGGCGTCGCCCAGGCGGTCGGCTACTCGGCCGGAGCGCTCTATGAATACTTCGATTCCAAGGAAGCGATTCTGGCCAGCCTGTATTTTGATGGCAACGATGGACTTGGCGCGCATTGCGAACGAGCCGTCGTGGAGCTCACGCCGGACGCCGATGCGGTCGAGGCGTTCCATGTGCTCGGTCATGCCTACCGCTCGTACGCATTGAGCCATCCGGAGCTGTACCGGCTCGTCTTCGGCGGATTCAAGACGCCACCCCAGTCATTGGAGCCGGGCTGTGACGATGAGGTCCATGGCGGGTTCGGGACGTTGATGCAGGTGGCGAACCGGGGAATCAACGATGGCTTGCTGATCGACGCTCCGGCTCCTCTGATCGCATTTTCCGCCTGGGCCGCCGTTCATGGCTTCGTGTCGCTGGAGGTAACCGGTCACATCACCGGCGGAATGGGCCCCGGGGAGCCAGCGGAGACGCCCGAGCTCGGACGCCAGCGTCGGGATCAGCTGTTCGCCGGGATCATGCGAATGACCCTTCGCGGGATGCTGAGCGAACAGGGGCGAGCACGCCTCGATGAGCTCGACCACGCTCCGGCAGGACTACATCGTCCCTGAACCTTCGCCCCGGATTCCTGATTCGCTCGTTTCCTCCAGCGCTGAATCTCACGACACGCCCGCCCCGAAGCACCGACACTCCCAGACGGAGGCGGCACGTGTGCCGTCCGCCGTCCTCTCGTCCGGATCGCCACCCACAAACTCGCGACAGGCACCCTCGTGACTCTCCCGCCGGATCATGGGGCGGCACCGCTTCGCTCGTCTTGCAGTTCGCTGCCGCCAGGTGAGTCGTCACGGAGAAGATGCGCGCGGATCGGGCGATGACGAGCGGGCTCACCCACGCCCCGCCGGGTCGGCACCAGCGATGTTGTCGCCCGCGTATGACCGCCGCCATCGTCGACTGCCGGGGGCCGAGCCATTGACGCCGTCGTGCCCGGCGCGGAGGATGGCACCCTGCGGACCATGGTACGGTCATCGCCCGTCGCCATGCTGACGTGATGGGGCGACCGCCACAGAACATGGAGTGATCCCATGACGACAGGGGCGTTCCGAGTCTCGGCACTCCGGGTGGAGTACCTGACAAACCCGATCGGAATCGATGTTGCACGGCCGCGCTTGTCATGGATCGTGACCTCCGAGACGCGATCGCAGCGCCAGGCGGCCTATCGAATCATGGTGGCCTCGGATGCCACGTCGCTCGACGACGACAAAGGGGACCTCTGGGATTCGGGTCGCGTCGAAAGCGCGGTCACGGCGCACGTCGCCTACGGTGGACCACCCCTTGCCGCGAGCCAGGGTGCCTGGTGGAAGGTGCGCTCGTGGAGCGAGGATGACGCGGCGTCGGATTGGAGCGAGACCGCCTATTGGGAGGCGGGTCCGCTGGTCCCGACCGACTGGACGGCGCGCTGGCTCTCGCTGGCGGGGCTTGCGCCCGACCCCGACATTGCGGAAACGGCTGAGCTCGATGGGCTGGTGCCGGCTCCGATCTTCCGGCGCGAGTTCAGCGTCGATGCCCCGGTCGTCCGCGCGCGGCTCTATGCGACCGCGCGCGGCGTCTACGAGGCGCGGCTCAACGGCGAGAAGGTGGGCGATCAGGTTCTTGCGCCAGGGTGGACCGACTACACCGAGCGGCAGCAATTCCAGACGTACGATGTCACGTCCCGGATCCGGCAAGGAGCGAACGTGCTTGGCGGAACGCTCGGGACGGGATGGTTCTGCGGCTACGTCGGCTGGCAGCGCCAATGCCGACATTATGGGACGACCCCGCAACTGCTGTTTCAGGTCCAGATCGACCATCCCGACGGTTCCCGCACCGTGGTCGGGAGCGACGCGAGCTGGAAGGCGACGACCGGAGCGACCCGCTACGCCGATCTGCTGATGGGCGAGTTTCATGATGCCCGGCGCGAGCCCGTGGGGTGGGATCGACCTGGGTTCGACGACCGGGAGTGGGGGCCGGTCACGGTCTCCAATCTCAACGCGGTGCCGCTCGTCGCCGACCCGGCCCAGCCGGTACGCGCCCAGGAAACGATTGTCCCGGTCGGCCGCACCGAGACGTCGCCCGGCGTCCACATCTCCGATCTTGGCCAGAACATCGCGGGCTGGGCGCGCCTGAAGGCGAACGGGCCGGAGGGCACGCGGATCCAGCTCCGGTTCGCCGAAATCCTGAACCCGGACGGAACGCTCTACACCGAGAACCTGCGCGGGGCACGGGTGACGGACACGTTCGTGTTGGCCGGGGACGGCGAAGAGACGTTCGAGCCCCGGTTCACCTGGCACGGGTTCCGGTACGTCGAGGTCACGGGGTATCCCGGCGAGCCGCCGGAGGACGCGATCGTGGGCCGGTTCGTGGGGTCGGACACGCCGGTCGCTGGCGACTTCACCTGCTCCGATCCGCTGGTGAACCAGCTGCAGGAGAACATCGTCTGGGGACAGCGCGGCAATTTTCTCTCGATCCCGACCGATTGCCCGCAGCGGGACGAGCGGCTCGGCTGGCTCGGGGATGCGCAGGTGTTCATCGGGACCGCGATCGGGAACATGGATGTCAGCGCGTTCTTCACGAAATGGATGCGCGATGTCAGCGACGCCCAGTCGTTCCGGGGCGCGTTTTCCGATGTCGGGCCGCGCCTGACCGACCTGGAAGATGCCGCTCCCGCCTGGGGCGATTGCGGCGTGATCGTGCCGTGGACGATCTGGCAGGCGTACGGCGACACGCGGATCATCACCGAGCACTGGGCGGCGATGGAGCGCTGGGTGGC
>CADCWJ010000168.1 GCA_902806365.1 uncultured Thermomicrobiales bacterium | reverse complement strand
CTTGTCGGCGGGGGCGTTGACAATGGGCCTGTTGATCCTGCCCGTCGTCGTGATCTCGTCGCAGGAGGCGATCCGCGCGGTTCCACTCGGGTTGCGGCAAGCCGCGTACGGCCTCGGCGCGACGAGGTGGCAGACGGTGCGACATCACGTGCTTCCCGCGGCCATGCCGGGAATCCTGACGGGCATGATCCTGTCGATGTCTCGGGCGATCGGGGAGACGGCGCCGTTGATCGTCGTTGGAGCGTCAAGCCTGGTGCTTACCCGGCCAGAGGGACCGCTCAGCGCCTTCACGGCGATGCCCGTACAGATTTTCAACTGGTCGTCCCGGCCCCAGGAAGAGTTCGAGAATCTCGCCGCCGCGGCCATCATCGTGCTCATGATTGTGCTGTTGACGATGAATGCGACGGCCATTCTGCTCCGACAGCGACTGAGCAGGAAGAACGGGTGGTAAACATGGCAGTCAGGACCGGATCGAGCTTCTCGATACCCAAGGTGTCGTCAGACGGTTTCAAGCCTCATCAGACGTTCGACGAGATGGAGGCAGTGGTCCAGTTGCGGGATTTGTCCGTCTTCTACGGTGACTTTCACGCAGTGGGAGACGTGAACATCAATGTCCCGAAGAACCGGATTACGGCGTTCATCGGTCCTTCGGGCTGCGGCAAAAGCACGGTGCTTCGCTGCATCAACCGGATGAACGATCTCGTCCCCACTGCGCGGGTGGAGGGCAGCATCCTCTACTTCGGGCAGGAGATCCTGTCGCCGAAGGTGGACCCGGTCGAGGTGCGCCGCCGGATCGGGATGGTCTTCCAGAAACCGAATCCGTTCCCGAAGAGCATTTACGACAACGTCGCCTGGGGCGCGAAGATCAACGGGTTCAAGGGCAATATGGACGAGCATGTCGAGCGGTGCCTGCGGCAGGCCTCGCTATGGGAAGAAGTCAAGGACAAGCTCAAGGCGAGCGGGATGGCACTTTCCGGAGGTCAGCAGCAACGGTTGTGTATCGCCCGCGCCCTGGCGATCAACCCGGACGTGATTCTGCTGGACGAGCCGGCAAGCGCACTCGATCCGATTTCCACCTTGCACATCGAGGGACTGCTGCGGGAACTCGAGAAGCAGTACACGATCGTGATCGTGACGCATAACATGCAGCAAGCAGCCCGGGTGTCCGACCAGACGGTTTTCTTCTCCCTGAACGAACGGCGACAGGGGATTTTGGTCGAGACCGGGCCGACGCAAAAAATTTTCACCAATCCAGAAGATCGCCGTACCGAGGACTATATCACCGGTCGATTCGGCTGACCGGTTCGGGAATCGCTGCCGACAGGGCGATCCCCAGGCGGCACCGAGGCCCGCCGGACCACTACGGCAGGCAGGAGGAACCCATGACACGAGCTGCCTACGACCACCAGATACAGAGTTTGCGGGACGATGTGGTCTCCATTGCGAGCATGGTCGACAAGGCGATCGCGCGTGCCGTCGACGCACTTCGGACGCAGGACGTCGACCTGGCACGGGATGTTCGCCGTGAAGACAAGCTGATCAACGCGGCGCGCTGGCGAGGTGAAGAAGCCGCGATCCTCCTCATCGCCACCCAGGGACCGATGGCCGGAGACCTTCGGATGATCGCTTCCGCGCACCAGATCTTCACGGACCTGGAGCGAATGGCCGATCATGCCGCCGGCATCGCGAAGATCGTCATGGAAACGGCGGACGAAGCGCTGCTCAAGCCCCTGGTGGACATCCCCCGGATGAGTCTCATTGCGAGAGAGATGCTGGCCGATTCGATAACCGCGTTCGTGGAGCGCGACGAAGCCCTGGCCCGTCGCGTCGCCATCCGGGATGATGAGGTCGACGTCCTCTACGACCAAGTCTACCGGGAACTGCTTACCTACATGATGGCCGATCCGACAACGATCAACCGGGCAACACGGCTCCTGTGGGCCGCTCACAACGTCGAGCGCATCGGCGACCGTGTGACGAACATCTGTGAGCGCGTGATCTTCACCATCACCGGCGAGTTCGAGGAAATGGACGGAGGCCGCAAAGAGCGTCAGAAATCCCGCGATGCGGCGGCATCCGCCAGCACTGCGTTGGGATGAGCGGCCCGCCAGTCGGCAAACACCCCGTGCAGGACGCGGACAACCTCGTCGAGCTCGACGGGCGGGGCGAGGAATGCCGAGACTCCCAATTCGGAAACCTCCGCGCCGGTGGGCCGGGATGATTCCGAGCCAAGGATCACGACCGGTGCGCCGCTGCGTGAGCGTCCTCCCCGGTCACGCGTCGATTTGCCGCGCAGTCGACGCAGGAACTCCAAAGCACCGAACGTTCGCAGGTCACCGTCGATGATAATGAGGTCAAACTGCCGGAGGTTGAACACCTCGAGGGCTTGAAGACCACTTGAAATGATCGACGTCCAGAACCCACCCAGCGGCAAGCCCTCACTCAGAAACGTCCCCAGCGATTCGTCATCCGTGACGATGAGCACGTGAGGACGCTCATGTTGCGTTCGAGCTTCGAGTTTGGGCCGGACCATCGCTGTTCCTCGACACTGGCATTCAGACCGGTTGTCCGCATCTTCTGGCACGTGCGTACGAGTATGTCATCATTTGAGGGTTGGAAAATCGTCCCGGTGGAGGATCGTTGGACCAGACACGCTCGGTGAACGGCACCCCCGGATGATTCTCGATACAGTCGACGATGCGGTGATCTTCCACGTTCACCGCTATGTCTCGATCCTGGAACTGCCAAGCGATAATCTCTGGATCACGACGTCCCGGCACACATATGCGGAATGGATTGGACGCAAGGTGCCCTCGGCGTACGGCGGAGCCTACTGCTTCATCCGCAAGCGCGGGATACATGCCGTGCTCGTCAATCTCCCACGCATCGATCGGGAGCAGCGCTGCGCCATCGAGATTGTCGTGGCTGAGGAACTGGTTCACATGCGGGACCAGCTGGATGGCGATAGGCGACGGCATGCCCATCATGGCCATGACCGGATCGCGGTTCGCGTCGCACACCTGACCGGCGCGTCCATGGAAGAGGTTCGGTCTGCCCTGATCCCTCCGAGGCGACGTCCGCTTCGATACACCTACGAGTGCCCGAAGTGTGGAACCCGGGTTGGACGGCGTGTACGCGGCACATGGTCATGCGGACGCTGCGCGAGCCGGTTCGATCCGCATCTGGTCCTGCGCCTCGTTGGGGAATGAGTGGCCGACGGCAGAGACGCGTACCGCGTCTCCAATCGGATGGAGCGGCACGGAGCGAGTACAATCGTGACGTTCGCCATCACTACCATGGTATCGCGACGTGCCTCGCCAGAATGAGAGACTTCTCCGTTGCTGTTCTTCAAATTGTTGTGGCAGGGCCTCAAGGATCTGTTCGAGCAGTTCCTGACGATGATCATGTTCAGCATCGTCTGGTGGCTAAGCGTGATCCTGATCGTGCCGGGACCCCCGGCGACAGTCGCCCTGTTCGCGATGGCCGATCCGCGACGACAGACGTCGACCCCAGAGATGTCGGACGCGATCGCCGTTTTCAGGAGTTCGTTCCGGCGCGGGTGGGGATTCGCCCTATGCACCGTGCCACCCATGCTAATCCTGTTATGGAATCTTACGGCGTTTGCGGGCACCTCGGAGCTTCTGGCGGCGATCGTGCCGCTGTGGGTGATCATGCTCCTGATCCTGCTGATTCTGACAGTAGAGGGATTCTCGGTCGCCGGTACGATGGATTCCGGAGTACGGAACGCCTTTCGCGGGGCCATGTTCGTCCTGGTAAGCAGGCCGTTCATGTCGATCGCGATGGTCATCTTCCTGCTCGTGCTGTCCTTCTTCATGACGATAACGGTATTGCCGATGCTGCTGATCGGACCGGCGCTCATCGCGTGCATCGTCAATCGATTCGTGTTGACCATTCTGGGCGTGGAAATCATCGACCCGCTCGCTCCCACGAATGAGCGGGCCTACGAACGTGAACGCGGGATCAACCCGGACAAGGGGTTCATTGGACGATTCAGGAACGAAAACAGGCGACCGCGCCAGGAACGGTGATGCGCCGGCCACCCGCATCGGTTTGCGAGACCTGGCATCCGGTCCGCCGGCGGTCGATCGGGCCACCCTTCCGCAGCAAGGGGGCGTCAAGACATCGCGGTGGCCACGCACGACGCGCCGCCAGCAGCGCGTCCTGGCGGTTATCGAGCGGCGCCAGCCGACTGTCACAGTCGTGCTCGAGGACGTCCACGACGGTCACAATGTCAGCGCGGTGCTTCGCTCGTGCGACGCGATCGGGGTGCTTGCGGTGCACCTCGTCTACGATCGGGATTCGCCACCACGTGGAGCGTTTCACCACGGGACATCGGCATCCGCCGCGAAGTGGATTGCGCCGTATTTTCACGACTCGATTGAATCGTGCTACGCGTCGCTGAGGGAAGCGGGGCACTGGATATTCGCGACGGCGCTCCGCCAGGCGAGCGTCGATCTGTATCGGATGAACCTTACGGAACCGATTGCGCTGGTGTTCGGGAACGAAATGCGGGGCGTTTCGGAGCAGGCCATAGAGCTGGCGGATGGCTGCATCCATATCCCCATGCAAGGCATGGTGGAAAGCCTCAACATTTCGGTTGCTTGCGCCGTCTCGCTCTATGAAGTGATGCGCCAACGGCGGGAGGCGGGGATGTACGACACACCACAGATGGACGCCACAAGCCGGGACGCGCTTGGGTCAGCCTGGATTCGTCGCTGACGCGTCGGGCTCCACCATGACGGTTCCGGTGACGTCCACACGGATCAGTTGGGAGATGACCCAGGGCACAAGGTGGTCCTCCCCATCAACCGAAATCAGGACCGGCCCGTCGAAGGGAAGTTGATCGCGGACGGTAAGCTCTACTCCGGGTCTTAGCCCCAGGTTCGAAACAAAGCGGAGCTTTTCCGCGTCCCGGTCGCTGACACGGCTGATGCGGCCCGTACTGCCGGACTCGAGGTCTGAAAGTGCGCAATCCTCGATTGTCGGGACGGAACCGGTGCGCGTGGGGATCGGATCGCCGTGCGGGTCAAACCTTGGGAAGTCCAGAACCCGCTCCATTCTCGCTTCGAGCTCTTCCGAGACATGATGTTCCAGGCGCTCCGCTTCCTGGTGGACCTCTTCCAGGTCATATCCGAGAGCGGTCGCCAGGTAGAGTTCCAAAAGCCGATGGTGCCGGATGACTTCCAGCGCGACCTTGCGTCCGGCAGACGTGAGCTGGACCCCGTGATACGGCGCGTGGTCCACCAGCTTCAGTTCGTCCAGCCGCTTGACCATGTTGGTGACCGAGGGACCGCTCAAACCGAGCTCTTCGGCCAGTCGCAGCGTCGTTACCACGCCGCCGTCCTGCTCCAGACGATACGCCGCCTTGAGATAATCCTGCATGGACTCGGTGACCCGTGTTTCGCCACCGAAACGCTGCGGCTGCTTCTCCTCGGCTGGCTGCGATCCACTTTGGCGCATCATCACATCCTTCGCGGGCGGTGTCGTCGGCTGCTGCCGCCCATGCACCGCGCGGATTGCTGTGTTGGTTCAATGATAGCCCGGTGTCGAGACGCCCATCGAATGTCTCGTCGCCGCATTCTTGGACGCGCCGGTAGCGCGCACATACCCCCGGTCGTCGAGGACGAGCAGGTTCCTGGCCCGGGCGTCGTGGACTGCCCTGTTGGTGAGCTGCGGCGACCAGTGGAAGTCGCGGTTGAGTGAGATCAGCGGGACCGGCTCGGCCTTGGCGGCGATGTGGGCCACGACCAGATCGCGGATGAACGTTCGACGCTGCCGGGAGCGCCGGACCAGCCTGGCGACCACGCCTTGCGCCGGGGCGAACAGGAACGACGCGAGAAAAGCCAGCCCGAGCGCGCTGGCGATCGCGCCGGCGATCGAGCCGTTGATCAGGCGGGCGATCCAGTACCCAACGATGGATGAGCCGGCACCGATCGCAACCGACAGCACGATGACGTGGGTCAGGCGCTGGGTGAGCAGTTGAGCGGTTGCCGCTGGCACGATCAGCAGCGCAACTACGAGGATCGCGCCCACGGCATCGAAGGCGACCACGGTCGTCGCCGACACGAACCCCATCAGCAGGTAGTGGAGCAGGAGCGGAGACATGCCGATGGCCGCGGTGAACCCGGCGTCGAAGGTCGAGAGCTTGAGTTCCTTGAAGAGGACGGTGACGAACAGCGCGTCGAGCAACAGCATTGCGCCGACCGTCCAGAAAGCCTGGGTCCCCAGATCCCAACCGAAGATCTCGAACCGATAGAGCGGGACGTAAGCAATCTCACCGTAGAGCACCGCATCGACATCGATATGGACCTGGGCGGGAAACCGGGAAACGATCACCACCCCAAGGGCGAACAGGAACGGGAAGACCAGTCCGATCGCGGCGTCCTCCTTGACAAGCCCGGTGTGCTGAATCCAGCTTACGAGGGCAACGGTCAGGATCCCGACCGTGCCCGCCCCGAGCGCCATCAGGACCGGTGACCGGGAACCGGTCGCCCAGAAGACGAGGACGATCCCGAGCAACACGCTATGGCTGATCGCATCGCCCAGGAGCGCGAGGCGGCGAAGAACGAGCAGGGACCCGACAAGGCCACACGATGCCCCAACGAGAGCCCCGACAATCATGATTGTGAGTGAGGCGCTCACCAGATCGCCCTCCCCTGGTGGTCGAGTCGGACCAGATCATCCCGCATCCGGCGCGCTCGATCGCGTCGTGTCCTCATCTGGAAGAGGACGCCCCGGTTCGGGGCGATCAGGATCGAGACGATCACGATCAGCGATGCCACGGAGACGATCATCGGGCCGGTCGGGAGACGATCACCGAGGCTGCTCGAGACCGCGCCGAGGAGACCCGAGAGCATGCCGAACACGCCGGAAAGCGCAATCATCGTGGCCAGGGAGTGGGTCCATTGGCGAGCGGCCACGGCGGGCGCGATCAACAACGAGACCATGAGCACCACTCCAACCGTCTGGAGACCCATCATCACCACGCCGACGATCAACGCCCCCAGGATTGAGCTCGTCACCCCTGGCCGCAGGCCCTGGGCCGCAGCGAAATCGGGATCGAACGAGAGCATCTTCAATTCCTTGAAGAGCAGGGTCACCGTGCCGAGCGCGATGACGGCAATGGCCCCCATGAGGGCGAGGTCGCGAGGAAGGATCGTTGCGGCCTGACCAAAGATGAAGCGATCCAGTCCGCTTTGACCGGCATCGTCGGTGTGCTGGATTCTCGTCAGGAGAAGGATGCCAACGCCAAAGAACACGCTGAGCACGATCCCGAGGGCTGTCTCCGGTTTCACAAGGGACCATCGGCTGATCGCCATCATGACGAAGATACCGATGAGCCCAGTGATTAGGCCGCCAGCGAGCAGCCACTCGTTCGTCCGTGTCCCGCTGACTATGTACGCAAGGCAAATCCCTGGAAGTGCCGCGTGGGCCAGCCCGTCACCGATCAGGCTTTGCCGCCGGAGCACGGAGAAGGTCCCCAGGACACCGCTCGTCAGGCCCAGCAGGAGAGAGCCGATGATGACATTCCGCAACGTGGCGTCCCAGGTAATCTCCAGTCCGAAAAGCGCGGGAACCGTCATCGGAGTAACGCTCCGGCAGGTGTCACCCCGCTCGATCGTGGCTCCAGATCCGCTGACTCCTTGTTCAGCGGATTTCCGGCATTGAAGTACGTGAGCCGCAGATTCGCTTCCGTGAAGACATCGCTGACACGACCAGAGGCGACGAGCCGGACATTCAGGAGCCCGACGTTATCGAAATATTCAGGAACGGATTGCAAGTCATGGTGAACGGCGACCACCGTCTTGCCCTGATTACGGACCTCGTGGAGCAGCGAGACGATCGTCCGCTCGGTTACGGCATCGACCCCGACGAACGGCTCATCCATGAGGTAGAGGTCGGCATCCTGGGCCAGGGCACGGGCAAGGAACACGCGTTGTTGCTGGCCACCGGACAACTGGCTGATCTGTCGCTTCGCAAGATCGGCCAACCCGACCTTGTGGAGGCATTCGAGCGCGATCTCGCGGTCGCGCCTTGCCGGGCGACGAAGCCAGCCAATTCGCCCGTAGCGGCCCATGGTGACCACATCGAGCGCGTCGGTAGGAAAGTCCCAATCGACCGTTCCCCGCTGGGGGATGTAGGCGACTTTCGTTCGCACATGGCGCAACTCGTTGCCAAAGATGCGCACATGACCGGCGGCGATTGGAACCAGCCCCAGCACAGCCTTGAGCAAGGTGCTCTTGCCCGCTCCGTTGGGACCGACAATGGCGGTGACCTTTCCGGGTTCGACATCGAAATCGACATCCCAGACGACCGGATTCTCGTTGTAGGCGACGGTCAGGTCGCGAATCTCGACGACTGGTGCTGAAGTGCTTTCGACTGGATGTGCCGCTGCTGGCGCAGCCGGACGGACGATCGATGTGCTCGTCATGGTTCGGTCTGTTCCCCTTTCAAGCTCTTGGCGATCGTCTCGACGTTGTAGCGAAACATTCCCAGGTACGTTCCCTCCGGCGTACCCTCGTCTCCCAGGGCATCCGAATACAACTGCCCACCGATTGCCACTGACCATCCGCGGTTCGTGGTCGAGACCTGTACCGCTTCAATGGTGCGCCGTGGCACGCTCGTTTCGACGAAGATCGCCGGGATTCGGCGCTCGACGAGGAGATCGGCGATGCGCTGGACATCGCGGATTCCCGCTTCGGTCGATGTGCTGATTCCCTGCAGACCGACCACGTCGAGGCCATAGCGGCGGCCCAGGTATCCAAAGGCGTCGTGAGCGGTCACGACCACCCGCTGCTGATCGGGAATCGTCGCGAATTGCTCAAACGCAAAGTCGTCGGCCTCGGCAAGCGCGGCCCTGTACGTGGTCGCGTTCGCCGCGTAGAGATCGGCATGCCTTGGATCGATCGTGGTCAGCGACGCGCGGACGTGATCGGTGGCGTACGCAAACAACGTCGGATCGAACCAGAAGTGGGGGTCGGGGTTGCCTTCATAGTCCGGAGGAGCCATCAGCAGGTCCGGGGGAATCGAGCTGGTGACCGCGAACACCGGTCGACGTTGCTCGAGTCGTTCGAGCACCTCGCCGAGTTTGCCTTCCAGATGGAGCCCGCTATAGAAAATGGCGTCCGAATCAATGAGGTCCGCTACATTTCGCTCGCTGGCCTTGAACAGGTGAGGGTCGATCCCCGGTCCCATCAGGCGAGCCACATCCACGCGGTTCCCACCGATCACGGAGACGAGGTCCGCCACCTGGCCCGTGGTAGCGGTGACAGAGATCACACCGCTGCCAAGGTCAACCGTTTCGCGGCCAGCGGAGATGCGCCCGCAGGACGCCAGCAGCGGCAACGCACCGAGCGCGAGCAGCGGCCGCCACCGTGTCGAGAGCCTCGCGCCGGTAAAGGGAGCACCATGGGAAGTGGACAACGCGCCTTCTCTTTAGCTAACGCAACACAAGGAATTAGCCGAACCTAAATCAGGATACCTTAACTCAGCCCATCGTTCAACAAGCGGGTGCGACGCCGAGGACGGTGGCGGGGACCACATGCTCCGCTACATATCGAAGGGGAGGTTCTTCGGCATCTTCCCCTTCTTCGCCATCTGTCCGAATTGCCCCATCATTCGCTGCATCTCCTTGAACTGGGACAGCAGCTTGTTGACATCCTGCCGCTGCACGCCGCTCCCCTTGGCGATGCGGCGCCGGCGGCTGTGGTCGATGCGGTCGGGATTACGGCGTTCCCAGGGCGTCATGCCGCGAATCATTGCCTCGACCTGCTTGTAGTCGTCGTCCGAGATTTGCGCCTTGGCCTGGCGAAGCTGCTGCCCCATTCCCGGAATCATGTCGAGGAGCTGGTTCAGAGGTCCCATCTT
>CADCWJ010000167.1 GCA_902806365.1 uncultured Thermomicrobiales bacterium | reverse complement strand
TTTATATAGACTGATGTTGTCATTATAATTTGTCGGGATATGAGATAATGGCAGTTCACATCGCCGAGTCCATCCTTTGCGACCCCGCGTCAGATGCGGAGCGCTAAGTACAACTCCCCATAAGAAGGGGAACAATCGATCTCATCCGGCCTTGGCCAGCGGGACCTCGCACTTGGCCATGATCTTCGCGACCGACTTCGTGGTCCATTGGAACGGATGAGCATGCTCATTCCATTCGTCGACGAACGCATGCAGCCTCGCCGCCAGGGCGGATTTGTCCGCGAAGTCGACGATGGCCAGACGTTTGCGCTGCAGGATGCTGAACCACTGCTCCACCTGATTCATCCACGAGCAATGTACTGGCGGGTGGTGGAACTTGAAGCGAGGATGCTGAGCCAGCCACGCCTGCACCTGCTTGCCCGTGTGCATCCGCAGGTTGTCCATCACCAGGTGGACCTCGGTCACCTCGGCCGGGATCTCGCGGTCCAGCCGCTCCAGGAACTCGATGAACTCGGCCTGCCGCTTCCGCTCCGCGGTATGGGCGTAGACCTTGCCCGTCCGGGTGTCGAAGGCGGCGAACAGATTCAACGCCCCCTGGCGCCGGTACTCATGCTCCACCCGGACGGGGCGGCCCGGCCGCGCCGGCAGGGTCGGCGACAGGCGCGGCCGGGGTTGCAAGCTCGTCTTCTCATCGACGCACAGCACCATCTCGTGGGCCGCCAACTCGCGGGTGTACAGCGTGCAGATGTCCTCCACGCGGCGGACGAACTCGGCATCGCGGGGCGCCTTCGGCGAGAGCCACAGGTGCTTCCGCCAGGGCTTGAGCTTGTGGTGGGCGAGGATGCGCTGCACCGTCTGCGGCGAGATCGAGCCCACCACCCGGTCGGCGATCAGTCGCCGGGCCAGCTCGGCGCAATCCCAATGCGACAGCGAACGCCCCACCTCATCGGGCCGTTCGCACGCGATCTTGACCAGATGGACCGCGACCTCGGGGGGAAAAGACCGGCGGCCGACCGGGGCGTTTGCCGTCCTGGAGTCCGGGGACACCTTGGCTCCGGAAGCGGTCGATCCACTTGTACAGATGGCGTCGTTGCATGCCCACCAAGCGACCCGTCGCCGACACCGAAGCCCCGTCGGCCAGCAGCACGATGGCCCGCGCCCGCTTTGCCAACCCGGCGGCCACGCTGGGACGCCGCTGCAACGTCGCCAATTCGGCCCGCTGCTCCGTGGTCACAGAGACGAGACAACGCTCGGTACGATTCGCCATGAGGGCCTCCGCGTGCGCCGAAACCTGAAGGTGAGCCTCCGATGATTCCAGGATCGTAAACTGTTCCCCTTCTTACGGGGAGTTGTACTAAGGGCCGAGCCACCTCGCGCGACGCCCCTCCCGGAGACGCCTCGAGACGAATCCATGCCAACCTCGGACCGCCCGCCGGGGTCGCCGCCCCTGCGGGCCGGGACGACCGCTCGTCAGCCCTGA
>CADCWJ010000166.1 GCA_902806365.1 uncultured Thermomicrobiales bacterium | reverse complement strand
TTCCTGGTGCGTCCGCGTTTACCGCGACGAGTTGTTCACCCTTCAGGTCGATGGCACCGAGGGCAGTGCGGTGGCTGGTCTGCGCGAGTGCAAGTCGCAGCACCGCGCCAACACCCCGAAGCCAGTCTGGAATCCGGATGTCGCCAGCCCATTCGACTTCTTTGCGGACTGGCAGGACGTGCCCGACAACGCCGTCTTCGAGAATGCCTTCAAGGTCCAGTGGGAAATGTTTCTCAAACACGTCGCCTTCGACGAGCCTTATGACCTTGGGTTCATGGACGGTGCGAGGGGCGTGCAGCTCGCCGAACTCGGTCTACAGTCGTGGGCCGAGCGTCGCTGGCTCGATGTCCCGGCGCTGACGATTCCGGTCCAGCAGGCCTGATCGAAGGGAACCCCGATGAGCACCGCGATCCAGACCGGCACGACCGTGCGGCTTCCCAGCAGGGACGGTTCGCTCCGCGACCATGTGATGGGACCGGCGTCCGATTATGCCCGATCGTTCCCGCCGCCCGTTCAGCGAGTCGCCTACGCGGCGGCGCATGTTGTCGCCGACCCGCTCGCCGCGATCGACCCCACCATCGGCACCGCGATTGACTGGGACGCGACGCTTGCCTACCGACGTGCGCTTTGGGCGCTCGGGCTGCGGGTTGCCGAAGCAATGGACACCGCGCAGCGTGGAATGGGACTCGACTGGTCGGCGTCCCAGGAGCTGATCCATCGGTCGATTCGAGAGGCGAAGGCGGTCGGTGGGCAGTTGGCGTCCGGGGCGGGCACCGACCATCTCACGCCCAGCGCTGATCTCTCGCTCGACGCGATCGTCGGTGCCTACGAGGAGCAGTGCGGATTCGTCGAAGGCGAAGGCGGGCAAATCATCCTGATGGCGAGCCGCGCGCTGGCCGCCGCCGCAACGTCCCCGGACGACTATCACCGCGTCTACGACCGGGTGCTGAGCCAGGTTCGCGAGCCAGTAATCATCCACTGGCTGGGGGACATGTTCGATCCCGCGCTGGCCGGTTACTGGGGATCCCGCGATCTTGACGAGGCAATGACGAGCTGTCTAGCGATGCTCGCCTCGCACGCGGACAAGATCGACGGGATCAAGATCTCGCTGTTGGACAAGGATCGCGAGATCGCGATGCGACGCCGGCTTCCCTCCGGGATCCGGATGTATACCGGCGACGATTTCAACTAC
>CADCWJ010000165.1 GCA_902806365.1 uncultured Thermomicrobiales bacterium | reverse complement strand
GCTGCTTCTCGTTGATATAGCCGCTGCTCCGGGCGCCGTAGATCTTGTTCATGCTCCGGGCCAGGCAGCTCACGAACCCGGTCCCGATCCAAGCGAAGCCGAAGAAGGAGATCAGCCCCAACCAGCCGCTGTTGTTGCGGGCCTCGAGCGCCGCCGTGAAGGCATCCTGCCCGGTCTTGCCACCGGGAACCAGGCGGGCAATGACCACCTGCGCCTGGGAGAGCACCTGGTCGTTCTTGAGAAAGAGACCGGCCATCGCCACCACCAGCAGGAACATCGGGACCAGCGCGACAAGCATGTTGAACGCAACCGCCGCCGCCAGGTCGCTGGCGTTCGCCTCGTTGTACCCCCGGTACATCCAGCGCGGAAGGCGCGCAAGTGTCGTCCACCAGGGGCGCGCCCGCTGGACCCCGTGAGGCATCGTGATCGCCGGTTGGGCACCCGGAACGATCGCCGCGATCATCTTCTCGTCGTAGCGGCCGAACCGGCCGGCGGTCGCGTTCTGGAGTCGAAGCATCCTGGCACCACCTCTTTCCGCTACTGAGCCCTAAATGTCATTTCAGCAGCCGCATCGAGCAGCCCCGTCGGGCAGCTGCATCGCCCTTTAAACCCGGTCCAGGTCACCCTCTTCCGGCTCGCGCTGGCGCCCAAAGATCCGGTCCAACAGGCTCGGCGACTCCTCCGCGTCGGCGGCCGGTTCGGGTTCGGCAGCCTTCAAGGGCCGGATCTCCCCGAACAGGCTCCAGCTCTCGACCACCATCCCATGCGCGAACCGAAACGTCTCCACCCCTTCGGTCGCGATCGGCTTTCCGCTCGGTGGGGTTCCGAAGTAATCCGCCACGTGCGTCCCCGTCAGGGTCACCCGGGCGACGACCTTGTCATCATCCGCCAGGACCTCCCGGACGGTGATCTCACCGTCCGGGAACGCCGTGCGGAACGCTCCGATACTCTGGATCAGCCCGTCGAGCCCGGGCGCCTGGCCGGGAGCCAGCGTGCGATCGATGTAGCCGGGTCCGATGATGTCGTCGAGCTCGGAGGTATCCCCCGTGGAGAACGCATCGTAGAGATTGCGGATCACCGACTTGCGCGCCTCGGCATCACGCGAGACGAAGAGATCGGCGCCGATCCAGGCGGCGACCATCGCCACGAGGGCGACGATGCCAAGCTTCCCAAGGTTTTCGTAGAACTTCTCGGTCGCCTGGCGGACGATCTCGTCCTTTGGCAGTGCCACCATCACATAGGCGCGGCCACTGCCCTCGATCGCGCCGCTGAGGAAGAGCTCCTGAACCTCGTACAGGTATGATCCGCCGAGTGCCTCGTCGTCGGGATCATCGTCCCGCCGGGGTGCGTTCCCGATCGTCTCATCGACAATTGGGGTGCCCTCGATCGAGGCCCCGATCGGCACGGTGTCTGGCGGATGGCGCTGCCGCACGATGCCGTCGCTGTCGAAGATCGTGATGAACGCGCCCGGGGGCAGCAAGGCCTCCCTGGCGACATCGGAGAGGGCGTTGATCTCCAGCGTCGCCAGGATCGCGCGCCCGCCCTGCCCATCATCACGCTGAACCGGATAGCCGTAGGTAACGAGCAGCGCTCCAGTCGCGGGATCGGCGCGGTGATTCCCGAACGCCAGCCGCCGATTGGTCAACGCCGCGTGCAGGACAGCCACATCCGCCGGTGCGATCGCCGTCACGCTCGGTCCACCCCGGCAGAACATGGAATCATCCTGGTTGATGACGGCGACGCTGCGGTAGGAAGCGTTGACGATCTGATACTCGCTGGCCGTGCCTGAGGATCCGGGCTCGCCCCCAGTTGTCGGCAGGTTCTGCAGAAATTCCGTGCAGGCACTCGCGTCAGCACCCCGGAGCTCCGGCAGGGATGACAGCGCGGTCAGGCCAAGCTCGATGTTGCGGCTGAGGTTGCGCTGGTCGTTTGCGACCCGTTGAACCAGGCGACCCGCCTCCGCCTGACCCGCTTCCTCGGC
>CADCWJ010000164.1 GCA_902806365.1 uncultured Thermomicrobiales bacterium | reverse complement strand
CGATCGTGATGGGCGCGACCGCGGTGGCGACGGCCGCGGCGCTCTCGTTCGGTCTCCGGGAAGCCGCCGGTCATGCCCAGCGTGTCCGCCCGGACAGCAGGGCCCTGGTCCGTTCCGTCTGGCGGGCGATCCGCGAAACGCGGGAACTGCGACGAGTGATCGCGCTCGCGATCGTGACCAGTGCGTTCGGTGCGCATCTGCTCGTCTTCTACCAGCAGTACTTTCTGGAGACTGGCGTGCCCGGCCTTTGGTTCGGCCTCGGGCTAAGCATCGCGTCGGTCGCGGTCGTCATCACGCAGTACCTCGCCTGGCGACTTCCGCTCGCCATCGGAACCGGCAGGGCCATGATGATCGCGACCGGGACGCCCGGTCTGCTCTACATCGCGATGGCACTCAACAGCAATCCGTGGGGTGCGGTCGTGCTGTTCGTGATGCAGTGGGGCATGATCCACCTCAGCGGCCCCCTGTTCGCCGGCCTGTTCAACGCGCACCTGCCCGACGACGCGCGAGCTACAGGACTGTCCGTGATCAACGTGCTGATCACGGTCTATGTCGGTGTCGGCGGTGTCGCGTTCGGGTGGCTGGCCGGGAGATCGTTGCCGCTGACGTTCATGGTGATCGGCGCGATCGTGCTCATCGGCGCGATCGCGATTCGCCTGCCGGACGAGCGGCCGGCAAGGACAGGCCGTGAGGATGACGCTGCAGCGACTCAGAGTTATGTCGATTCACCGTGATTGGGAGTGTCGCTTGACACGCGTAATGCCGGGATCCCGCCAATGAGAAGATCGAGTCCCAGCTCGAACGCCCGATCGCGATCCGGGGTGGCAAGCCGCAATACCTCCGCCGTCACGGGGTACCGGCCATCGAGCGATCCGGTCGATGGCCATTCGCCCCGCTCCTCAGGCTCCCCGGGATCGGTCCACCCTGCCCGCTCATTGATCTCGCCGAGCGCGAACCCGCCGACGAAGCTCGCGCTGGTCTGGAAGACATCGAGCGCTCCCTGGGCATCGAGGCCCGCCTTCCGGAGAAACGTCAGGGTCGCCT
>CADCWJ010000163.1 GCA_902806365.1 uncultured Thermomicrobiales bacterium | reverse complement strand
CCAGGAGAGCCCGGCGGCACACCATGGCCCCTCCAGAATAGTGGCCCGCTCACCCGTCAGGAGGATGCCGGCAACGGCGGCATCGGCTGCCGGTGCTAGTCGCACGTTGATCCCGTCCGTGTCGACGACGACCTGATCGCCGATCACGAATCGTCCCGGATTCGCCGGATCGGGGAGTCCGACGCCCAGGTATTGAACCACCACCCAACCATCCCCGCGCGATGTCGTCAGCTGTATCCATGTGTATCCGCCAGCTTCCACCGCGTCGCCAGTTACCTGGCCTGTTTCTGCGCGGAGGAGCACCGCCACGAGCGCTGCATCTGTGCCAGGCGCGGACCGGAGATTGATCCCGTCGGTATCGACGAAGACGGTGTCGCCGACGATCGGAGTGGGTTTCGACGGGTCCGTCCCGGCCAGGGCCAGGAATGGCTCGACGCACCACCCGGTGATAGTCGGCGTCTGGATCCGGAACCAGAAGAGTGCGGAGACTTCCTCCGGTCCGGCAATGACCGTGCCGGTGGTGCCGCTGCCGAGGGTGCCGACCACCAACCCGTCCGGCCCGGGCGCTTCCCTGATGTTCAGGGCGTCCGTATCGACGAACACCGGGTCGCCCACGGCAAAACGGGCATTGGCAATGTCGAGGGCAGGAGCGTCGATCAGGTAAAGCTCGGCGCACCACCCGCTGCCCAGCGCCGACTGTATCTGGAGCCACGTCACACGGTCACCCAGCCTGGGGCCATCGATCACCGTTGCTATCGCGCCTATCGGTAACGCCGCGACCACGGATGATCCCAGGGACGCATCCGTGCGCAGCCTGAGCCCGGCCGGATCATCGACGGCAACCGGATCACCGACAACGAACCGGCTTTCAGGCATCCGTTCCTCGGGAGCAATCATGTACTGCTCGACCGCCCAACCGGTCCCGACGTCGTTGGAGACGTGATACCACCGGAATCCACCGGCCGGTCTGGGTCCCTCGATGACGCTGAGCGGTAGATCATAGGAGAGCGACGCGATGACCGTTGACCGCAGCGATGGCTCGGCCCGGATGTTCATGAAATCCGTGTCGACGGCCAGGGTCGCGCCGACGCTGTACGCTCCCGATGGCGCAATGAGATCGCTCAACGTGATCAGCTCGGAGGCGACCCATCCTTCGCCCGCCTCTCCTGCAACGCGAAACCACTGGCGGTCATCGACGGTTGCCGGACCTTCCACGACGTTGAGCAGCGATCCGGATGCGACTGTCGTCACGACATCCGCGGACGTTCCGGGGCCAAGGCGAAGATTGGTGTCTTCGGCGGTGACCGCAACCCCTTGCCCCGGACTGAACAGCGGTTCGCCAAAAACCTCCCTGTTGCCCGATATGACCTCGGCCGCCGCTCCCCGGATGACCTGCAGGTCCGCGTACAGTTCATCCCCGGGGCAGGCGCTCGCGTTGACATCACGGTGGGCGCAGATCGTGGGAAGGTTCGGAATGTCGTGAAAGTCGGCCTGGGCCAGCGGATCAAGGAACCGGCTCGCCCAGGCGGTGATCCACGTCAATCCGGCGATTGCTTCGGGAGTCGAGCTTTCGAGGGAAAACGATCCCATCGCGCAAATTCCGGTGGACCCTTGAGCGTAGCGGTAGGCATGACCACCGATGACGTTCTCCCCGCCGGCTCGCCCCTCGTAGACGTTCCCGAGATAATCCACCAGATAGTTGTAGCCGATGTCGCCCCAGCCTCGGGAAATAGCGTGATAGTAGTGAATCGACCGGATCTCGGCCATCGGTTCGCGGAAACTGGGGGTCTCCGAATGGTGGATGATCACATTCCGGACGGTTTGGTACTGTGGCGCCCATTCCTGGGCGCCCCGATCCGAGCCGCCATACGCCAGACCGGCGCCCCACTCGCCTCTGGTTATGATTGGGGGCGCCGGGAATGAGGGATCCACGGACGAGGGGACGATGTCGGCAAGTGTGGGGCCACCGGTCGCGTCGATGTAGGTGAAGGAAAGTCCGGGAATGATGGTCGTCGCGCCGTCGGCGTCCAAACCGCGATATCGCACATGCGTTGCCGGCTCGGTTGATACGAGTTCGCCGAACACACGACCTTGCTGGTCGCTGGGTCCGGCGTCGACAGTGGCGGCGCCGACGATTACGGGGTCGGAGAACTGCACGCCATCAGAGCTCAGGGACATTTCTACGGCTACCGGAACAACGGTGGCGGCTTTCCAGTGGGGAGCAATTGCATGGAACGGAAAGTCGGTGGTGAAACTCAGGACGCCATCGGTTCCCCAGGCATCAGGCGGCTGCTCCCATTCCCCCGTACGCGTCGACGCGTCCTGCCCGCGCGCGCGGGCAGGACGCGCTAATGGCGCCACGGCCATCGCCGCGAAAGCCGCGCTGGCGCGCACCATCGCACGGCGAGTGAAGGTCGGTCGGACCGCTGATGGTTCGTCACGGTACGACGCTGGCAACGACAATCCGGCCCCCGGTGGATGACGCAGGGCCGGAACATCGGGACGTCACAAGCGGCAACGTGGCAGCCCTGCGGTGGTGTACGTACACTCTAGCGTCATGGTGACTTGGTGTCAACAAACAGTGTGGCTGGACGCAACGAAGCCGCGCGAGGGGTAGGGCAACCTGGCGCCAACGCAAAGGACATGAGTGGGTCACGCTTCCCGCGACACATATGCGCTGCACCTGGCGTTCGCCAGCATCGCGAGCGGGAGGGGAGTGTTCTGTCAGTTTTCGGTAGGCAGTTCGGCATTTTGGCGGCGAACGATGTCGAAAAGTGCGATTGAACCCGCCGTGGCCGCGTTGAGCGACGACACGTGTCCATGCATTGGTAGCCGGACGAGGATTTGGCACCGCTTGCGGATGTTCGCGGTGAGCCCGCTTCCCTCGGATCCAACAACAAGAGCCACCGGCATCGGAACATCGGCCGAGAAGAGGTCGAGAGCGTCATCGCCGCCATCGAGCCCGACGATCCAGCGTCCGGACTGTTCGAGCTTGTCCAGGGCCCGGCCGAGATTAGCAACCAGTGCAACGTCGATGTGCTCGACCGCACCGGACGACGAGTTGACGACCGACGGCGAAATACTTGCGGACCGGTCGGACGGAATGACCGCACCGGCTATCCCTGCGGCTTCGCCAGCGCGGAGCAGGGTTCCGACGTTCTGGGGATCAACCAGGTGATCGAGAACAAGCACCGTACCGTCTCGCTCGATGACATCTTCCAGATCGGCGTAAGGGAACTCGGGGACTTCAAGGAGCACACCCTGATGGTTGACGTCGGGCTCCATATCGTCGAGAAGTGTTCGCGGGACCATTTCGATGAGCACTTCGTTCGCTTTCGCAAGCGCGACTATCTCGTCGACCCGCGTATCCTCGCGCATGCCTTCCGCAACCCACAGCCGCGTCCCACGCCGGCGGGACGAACGGAGAGTTTCCAGGATCGCGTTGCGGCCAAACAGCAGCTCGCCCTTGATCCGGAACGGTTTGTCGTCCGGTCGAGCGTCCCTCCGGCCCCGGCCCCGGCGTTCGTCAGGCGGGCTTCCGCCTGCGCCCGGGCGAGCTCCTTCCGGTCGGCGGGCTCGGCCAGGAGGCCGGGAACCGCGGCTGGGCGGTCCCGGCCTGTCCCCTCCCGACGATGGCTTGCGTCGTGGCGTCCTGAAGGGTTGATCGGGTCGCTCGGTTCCGCCTCGGCGTGGTGGTCGCGGACCGGAGCGATCCCTAAGCCCGGCCGGCACGGTCGCGCCGCCGCTTCCACGCCGTTCCGGCTGGATTGTCTTCAAGGACTATTCCTTTTTCGAGCAGATTCGAGCGGATCAGGTCGGCCATTGCGAACTGCCGGTCCGCGCGTAGCTCCTCTCGCACCTGCACCAGGAGATCGATGAACGGCGCGGCGTCTTCGACCGATGAATCCTCGGCGGCGGACACGTCAATACCAAGGATGCCGGCCAGTTCGACGAGCGTGGCCTGCGCGGTCTCGATCTCTGCCCTCACGGCCCTTTGCGCCTTGGCACGATTGATCGCGCGGCCGAGTTCGAAAAGAGAGGCCAACGCCGATGGAGTGTCGAAATCGTCAAGCATGGCCTCGTGGAATCGCGCGCTGACCTCGCCGGCCAGTTCGGCGACCGAGCGTTCATCCGCCGACGTGTTTTCCAAGGCGGTATCACCGCCAACTGGAGCGAACGCCGCCCGCAGGCGCGCGAGCCCCGTTTCGGCTGCATCCAGCCCGGGCCAGGTGAAGTTCAGTGGTGAGCGGTAATGGGTCTGCAACACCTGGACCCGGAACGCCGCCGCCCGCCCTCGCGCAATGATCTCTCGAAGCGGGATGATGTTCCCAAGCGACTTCGACATCTTCTCGCCGTTGAGCTGGAGCATGCCGTTGTGCAGCCAGAACCGCGCATATGGAGCGTGTCCCGCGAACGCCTCCGATTGGGCGATCTCGTTCTCGTGGTGAGGAAAGATCAGGTCGCGGCCCCCGCCGTGAATATCGACGATGCCGTCGAGGTGACGCAAGCACATTGCCGAGCATTCGATGTGCCAACCAGGCCGACCGTCGCTCCAGGGGCTGGGCCAGCTGGGCTCCCCGGGTTTCGCCGCCTTCCAGAGGGCGAAGTCGAGCGGATCCTCCTTGGTCTCGATCACATTCACCCGGGTCCCTGCCAGGAGGTCGTCAACGGCCCGGTGCGAGAGCTTGCCGTAGCCAGCGAACGACCGGACACGGAAATAGACATCGCCGGCCGATACGTAGGCGTGGCCCTTCTCGATGAGCGATGCGATCATCGCGACGATTCCAGGGATCTCCCGCGTGGCGCGCGGGTTCACCGTCGCGGGGAGAATGTTCAGGGCCTCGGTTTCCCGTGACCAGTCAGTGATCAAGCGCTCGGTGAACTCATCGACCGAAACGCCGGCCGCGTTCGCCTGCGCAATGATGCGATCGTCGATATCGGTGAAGTTCTGCGCGTAGGTCACCTGGTACCCGAGGTGCAGCAGGTAGCGCCGGATCACATCGAAGATGATGGACGACATGCCATGGCCGATGTGGGCATCGTCGTACACCGTGACGCCACAGACGTACATGCCGACATGGCCATCCTGAATTGGCTGAAATGGACGCTTGGATCGCAAGAGCGAGTCGTAAATGCGCAATCCGGACTGATCTCCGCGAGATGCGGTCACCTGGGGCTCCTCGACTGTCCGAAACTCATCGGCAGTTTTCGACGCGCCGTAAACTGTAACGCTTTTTCTTGTAGCCGACGTCATGGTGTGACGCAGACCGAGGCGTCGCTGCGGGCCCGATGCCCGGCGATGGCGGAACGCGATCGAGGGGGCCACTCCTCCGCCGTGGAGTTCAGTCGGCCGCCTTTGCGGTGCTCTTCGCCGGTTCCTTGGCCGCTGGGGTCGCGCCATCGGCTTTCTTCGATTCGCCGCTTTCCGGCGACGCTTCCGACGCCGGCCCCGGGGCGGATTCGCCGTTCCCTGACGTGGGCTTTGGGGACTTGCCGGATGTGCGACTATCGTTGATGTACCAGCCAGATCCCTTGAACACCACGCCGACCGGCTGCACGACTCTCCGCACCGGACCGCCACAGATAATGCATTGGGTCAATGGATCGTCAGTGAATTTTTGTACGGTCTCGAACTCATGAGCACATGTTGAACCGCGATACGCATACGTCGGCATGAACCTCGAACCCCCGATTTAACAGTAGTCAAGAACGGCCCCTCGCTTCGCCGCCGCACCCTGATTGTAGCGTCAAACGCGCTGTCGCGTCAGCCGTCACGCTCGCGTCGACAGGGTCGGATCAGTGCATTTCCAGCTCCGTCATGTCCTGCCAGTTCTTTCCCACCCGGAGATCGACGATGACCGGAACGTCCAGTGTGAACGCTTGTTCCATCGTCTTCTTGACGATGCGGGCGACCGGTTCGACGGCGTCGAGCGACACTTCGAGCACCAGCTCGTCGTGGACCTGAAGCACCATGCGGGCGGGCAAGGCGTCGGAGTTGAGGAGGGCGTCGAGTTGGATCATCGCCAGCTTGATAATGTCGGCCTGCGTGCCCTGGATGGGCATGTTCATCGCCATTCGCTGCGCTGCCTGGCGCCGCGCACCGTTCGACAAGGTCAGTTCCGGAAGGTAGCGGCGGCGGCCCGAAAGTGTCTCGACATAGCCGTTCCTGGCGCCGTCCGCAAGAATCGTGTCGAATAGCTCCTTCACTTTGGGCAAGCGCGCCCAGTATGCCGTGATGAACTCCTGGGCATCGGCTCGGGACATCCCCGTATCGCGGGACAGGCCATATGCCTGCATGCCGTAGATGATCCCGAAATTGACCGTCTTCGCGATCCGGCGCTGGTCCGGCGAGACCTTTGTCGCGCTGATACCGTTGACGAGCGCAGCTGTCGCGGTGTGGATGTCCTCTCCCGTTCGGAAGGCGTCGAGCAGGAACGGCTCGCCGGACATGTGGGCAAGGATTCGCAGCTCCATTTGCGAGTAGTCCGCCGCAAGGAACGTCGCATCGGGGACGACGGCATGGTCGGGTCGACGGTCGGCCACGAACGCTTCGCGCACACGGCGGCCTACGTCGGTGCGGATCGGGATGTTCTGCAGGTTGGGGTTGACCGAAGACAAGCGCCCGGTCGCGGCGATGGTCTGGTTGTAGGACGTATGCACCCGCCCGGTCTCGGGATTGACCGCCTCCGGGAGGGCATCGACATACGTCGATTTCAACTTTGCCAGCGTCCGGTATTCGAGAATCATCGGGACCAGCGGATGCTCCTCCCTGATGGTTTCGAGGACATCGGAATCGACCGAGAACCCGGTCTTTGTCTTTCTGCCGGAATTGAGTTTCAACTCCTCGAAGAGCAACGTGGCGAGTTGCTTGTTGGATCCCAGATTTACCGGGCGGCCCGCCATTTGGTCGACCTGGGCTCGGAGCTCCCCGATCCGCTGACCGAGCTCTTTCGAGAAGTCGGCCAGCTCCCCGGGATCAATCGCGACTCCGGTCCGCTCCATCGTGAGCAGAACGGGGATCAGCGGGAGCTCGATGCGCTCCAGCAAATCGGTCTGCGACCGTTCCGTCAGGCTCTTGCGAAGGGGTTCCACCAGCCCGAAAGTGGCTTCGACATCTCCGCAGGCATACGAGCCGGCGAGGTCAATGTCGATCGTGTCCATCGTCGCCTGGTTCTTGCCGGTGCCGATCAGCTCGACAATCTCGGTCATCTCGATCCCGAGCCGGGTGAACGCCAGGTCCTTGAGCCGCAACGACGACGCGCCGAGGAGGTACGCCGCAATCATCGTGTCGAACGTGATCGGTGCCGCGCTGTATCCATGCCGGATGAGGACGTGGTAATCGTACTTTCCATGATGGGTGTATCTGTTGATGGAGGAATTCGAAATCACCGGATCGAGCCGGGAGCGGACAAGGTCGGGCTCGAGTTGTGCGCCGTCGAGGTGGCCGACCGGGATGTAAAAGGACTCCTCGGCGCTGACCGCCATCGCAATACCGACCAGTTTCGCCGCGAGCGGCTCGGTCGATGTGGTCTCGACGTCGATCGCGAGCTGGCCGCTCTCCCGGATGCGAACGAGCAGGCGGTCCAGCTCCTCGACGGTTCGCACGATCGTCTTGACTGTGGCTTTCGGTGGGGCGAGCGGCACCACCTCTCGCGAGGATGGTTCGGCGTGCAGCGAGTCCGGAAGCCGGGACAGGAACGAACGAAACTCGAGCTCGCGGAACAGGTCCGCCACCTCGTCCCGGTCGTAGTTGCCGACGCGCGCCGCTTCGAGATCGAGCGAAATATCGAGATCGCGAACGATAGTCGCCAGGTGCTTGCTTTGCCGGGCGATCTCGATATTCGCGGTCAGGGCGTTGCGGGCGCGAGTGGGCGTGACATCGTCGAGGTGTTGGATGATGTCCTCGAGTGAGCCGAATTCGGCGATCAGGGCCCTGGCGGTCTTGTCGCCGATCCCGGGGACGCCGGGGATGTTGTCGGACGTGTCGCCGACAAGGCCCTTGTAGTCCGGCACGAACTCCGGCCCGAACCCGTACCGCTCGACGACGGCTGCCGGATCGTACTCCCGAACGTCCCCGAACCTTTTGACGCCCGGCAGCGCCACGAGAACGTTCTCGTCGACCAGCTGCAGCAGATCCGAGTCCCCGGTGACGATCACCACCTGCATGCCGTCGGCGGCCAGGCGCCTGGAAAGGCTCCCGATCACGTCGTCCGCTTCGTAGAGCTCACGCTGCTCGACGGGTATCCCGAGCGTGGCGATGAGTTGCGTGACGCGGCCGATCTGCCCGCGCAGATCCTCCGGCATGTCCCCCCGCGTACCCTTGTAGTCGGCAAACAGATCGTGCCGGAATGTCTTCCCGCTCTCGAGCGCAATCACGACGTAATCCGGACGACGCGCATTGAGGACGTCCAGCAGCATGGCGGTGAATCCAAAGACCGCGTTCGTCTGCTCGCCGCTGGCCGTCGCCATCGACGGGGGAAGGGCATGGTAGGCGCGGAAGATCAAGCCATATCCGTCCACGAGAACCACGGTGCGTTTCGGCTGCTGCTTGCTCTTGGTCACCACGATCTCCCAGTACGAGCGGTCATTCCCTGACTTGAGTATATCGGCCGATTCCCTTCCCGCGACTCGGGAGCGCGCCAATCAATCCACTGGCTATACTTGGCCTGCAGGATCAGTTCCCTGTGCGATCTCCGCAGCCCGGACCCTGGATCGCCTTATCGTGTCAGCCATAGGGGTCTTTAAGCGAAATCTTTGCGGCGCGCCCGGTCCCTGTCGTTTCGTCCGTCCTGACGGACGCGGTTCACCCCCACACCAACGACATCGTCGACAAGGAGCCTTCGCCCTTCATGGATTCACCCGACATTCGTGCGCTCGTGCAGACGATCACGGACAACGTCGAACGCGTGGTCATCGGCAAGCGCCGGGAGGTCGAGTTGGTCATCGTCGCGCTTCTTTGTCGCGGGCATGTGCTGATCGAAGACGTTCCCGGTGTCGGCAAAACGGTCCTGACCAAGGCGGTGGCGCGCAGCATCGGCAGCAGTTTCAAGCGTATCCAGTTCACTCCGGATCTGCTCCCGAGCGATGTCACCGGCGTCAACATCTTCAATCAACAGAACGCCACGTTCGAGTTTCGACCGGGGCCGATCGTGTCCCAAATGGTGCTGGCGGACGAGATCAACCGGGCCACTCCCAAGACCCAGGCGGCGTTGCTGGAAGCGATGGAAGAGGCACAAGTCTCGATCGACGGGGTGACGCATCCGTTGCCGCATCCGTTCATCGTTCTCGCCACGGAAAATCCGATCGACTTCGAGGGAACCTTTCCGCTCCCCGAGGCCCAGCTCGACAGATTCCTGCTCCGGCTCTCCATCGGCTACCCGGGGCGGCATGGCGAACTGGAGATGCTCGATCGTCAGCATATCCGTCATCCCCTCGATACGCTGGAACAGGTGATTTCCGTCCAGGCCCTGATTGCGGCGCAGGATGCCATCAAGTCGGTTCACGTCGCGCCGGTGATCCGGGAGTACATCGTCTCACTGGTCGAGGCCACGCGAAATCACGACGACGTATTTCTCGGTGCCAGCCCGCGTGGTTCCCTGGCACTCTTCAACTCGGTCCGCGCCTGGGCCGGAATTCGGGGCCGGGCGTACGTGACCCCGGACGATGTCAAATTGCTCGCCGAGCCCACCCTGGCGCACCGGATCATCGTCAGCCCAGGGGCCAGGATGCGGGGGGCGGACAGCCGTCAAACGGTGCGGGACCTGCTCGGGATGATCCCCGTACCCGGCGGAGACCCGTCGTCCAACGCGAGCGAACGACGTTTCCCGCGCGCGTTCGTCCGGGCCTGACGATTGGGCGCGTTCAAGGTCGGCACCATCATCGCGATCCTCTTCGTGATCGCGGTCATCAACGACTGGTCGGTGCCGGACCGGCTCATCATCATGTTACTGGTGGTCCTGGCGATCGCGTATCTCTGGAGCCGGACCAGCCTGGGCCGCCTGGCAATGACCCGGTCCCTGTCGCTGGACAGGATTCGAGCCGGTGGCCAGGTCACCGAAGAGATCACGATTACCAACCATGGACGACTTCCGAAGCTCTGGGTCGAAGTCAGGGATCATTCGTCGCTCCCGGGACACCGGGCCGGGCGGGTGGTTCATTTGGGTGCCGGGGAATCGCGGAGGTGGGCCGTGACGACGAGATGCATGAACCGGGGAAGGTTCCGGCTCGGGCCGATGACCGTCTCGTCGGGCGATCCGCTGGGGCTGTTTCGTGTTCACAAATCGGTGCCGGTCAGGCATCACCTGGTTGTCTATCCGGTTGCGATCGACGTCTCCAGTGTGCCACTCCCCGCCGCGACCATGTCTGGAGGAAAGGCGGTCAACCGGAATGTCGCGATCGCAGCCGACACCATATCGGGGATCCGCGAGTACGCGACCGGTGATCCGCTCAGTCGCATCTCATGGACGGCCACTGCCCGGACCGGGACGATGATGGTCAAGGAGTTCGATCCGGACCCCACGTCCGACCTGTGGATCATGCTCGATCTCGGAACGCCGGCATGGAACCGGCAAGTTGGCTCGCCCCTTCCGGTTCGCCTCGCCTCGCCGCGACCGTCGGAAGCGGCGTTCCTTCACTCGGCGGAGGAGTATGCCATCGCGCTTGCGGGGTCGATCGCGGAGCGAGCTTTGGCTGAAGGACGCAAGGTTGGCTTGATCGTCAATCGCGCGATGCCGATCCGCATCGATCCCGCCGGGTCGCAGCGGCAGTGGTTTCGTATCTTCGAATCGCTGGCGATCGCCACCTCGTTTGGCGAACGATCGCTGCTCGAAGCGATCTCGGCCGAGGCCAGCAAGTTCTCTCGCAACTCCGGGCTGATTGTCGTAACCGCCTCTCCCCGCGACGAATGGGTCGACGCCGCGGAGGCGCTGGTTCACCGCCAGGTGCCAGTAACCGCGGTGGTGATCGCCAGCCAGAGTGATGACGGAGATTCATCGGCGGTGGGACACTTGATCGAGGCGATAACCGCTGCGCGGATAACCCTGGCCGTCTTCGGGGGCCACCGGATGGTCTATTCAACGGAGGGGCTAGCCGGTGAATATGTGGCGTAGAGTGCACCGATGAGCATACCGAACCCCAGGCGAGCCAGGCGTCGCCCGCGCGAACTGCCCCGATTCACCATGACGTCGCCGATGTTCCCCGAAGGTCTGACGTCGCTCTTCCTGCTCATGATGATCGTCGGGTGCGCCGGCATCAGCGTGCAGCAGGCGGACTGGGCCCGAATCATGGTGCCCGTACCGGCGATCGCGCTAATTGCAGCGGGCTTCGGAAGTCTGGTGGCCAAGCTTCGCGTGCTGGATTCACTCGCCCACCTGACGTCAGTCATGATCGGCACGGCGCTCGCATTTGTGCTTGTGGCGTTCCGGGCACCGGAACTGAGCGACTCGTGGCGGGATCGGATCGCACCGCTGAGCGAGCTTGTGCTTGGCTGGTATTTCGGGCGTGCGAGCGTCGGCGACGAACACATGTACCTTGTGTCGATCCTCGTTGGCGTCATCGTCTGGCTCATGGGGTACCTCTCGGCCTGGACCTTGTTCCGCCGGGGCTGGATCATGCTCTCGCTTCTTCTGCCGGGGTTCCTGATCCTGGTCAACCTGGGGTACGCCGCCGAACCCGATGCTCGCTATCTGCTCATTTACGGGTTTCTCTGCATTCCGCTCGTTGCCCGGTTTCACTTGTATACCCGGGAACGGGAGTGGCACCGCCAACAGCTCGCGAGCCCGGTGGGATTCCCCGTGCGGTTTCTTCTCATCGGGGCGGCCGTCGCCGTGCTGTCGACGTCGATCGGGTGGCGGTCACCCGAATCCCTATCTCAACAGTCGTTCCAACCACTTGCCGGGGAGATCAGCACACAGTTCCTGTCGGCACAGGAACGGGCTGCCGGATGGGTGAGAGACCGGACTGGCGGCATTCCGAGCGCTGAAGGCAGTGCCGGAAGCTATTCGGCGTTTGACGGCGAGTTTTCGGTGGGAGGACCTCTACGACTCTCGGATACACCGCAAGCCTTCGTCGCTGGTGACGCCGCGCCGTATCTTGTCGCTCAGCGCTACGACCAGTATTCCGGGCGAGGATGGAGCTCGACCTCCGACCGGACGTTCAGCGGTGAGGGAATCGACGGTCGCCAATATTCTCCCCAGATGACCTTTGGCGCAGGCCAAAATGTCCCGCTTTCTCCCGACGTCACGACCGGCCGTGATCCTGTCGTGGTGGGCATTACGGGTTTGGGGCCCTCCTCCGAGCGGTTGCTGACGGTCGACACGTACCTCGCCGCCGATCGCGGCGCGTCGGTTCGGATGGCCTGGCAACGGCTTCAGGACGTCCCGTTCGCCCTCGACGACGACTCGTCCGACCTGCCGCCCGACTTGCGCGCGATCGCGGAGTTGCTCCAGATCGCCGAACTCACGGGAAGCGCTGGCGACGGGGGGCCGAACGCATCCGATCCTCAGCTCCAGCGCCGAATCGAGGAGGAGCGGCAAGGGCTCATTTCCCGGTTCCTGACCGTCCGCTGGACCGCGAGTGCCAGTGGGGCGGCTGAGACGCTCTACGTCACGGGCCAGGCACCCATCTACGATGATGTCGACTCGGTTTTCTCGCGCACCGCGGTGGAGCCCGGAGCGACGTACGAAGTGTCCGCCGCGCGCTCGGTGGCCGGCGATCAGGAATTGGCGGGAGCCAGTACAGACTATCCGGAGTGGGTGCGGAGCAGATACCTTTCGCTTCCCGAAACCGTCTCCCCGCGTACCGTCTCGTTGGCGCTTCAATTGACGGAAACCGCTTCCAATCCGCTCGAGAAGGCACGCGTTCTGGAAAACTTCGTCCGGACCACCATTGCCTATGACGAAAACGTCCCGGCCCCACCGGAGGACGCCGATCTGGTCGACTATGTCCTGTTTGAGCGCCAGCGCGGCTACTGCGAGTATTACGCTTCGGCAATGGCCGTCATGCTGCGGAGCGTTGGCGTCCCGGCGCGTGTTGCAGTTGGCTTTTATCCCGGGGACTACGATGCGGCGCAGAACGGTACGGTGTATCGCCAGAAGAACGCGCACGCCTGGGTCGAGGTCTTCTTTCCGGACTATGGCTGGATATCGTTCGAGCCTACTGCCTCGCGACCGCTGATGGAGAACGGGAGCGCCGGGTCGCTTGAACCCACCACTCCGGAAGCAACCCCGCCGGCACCGGACGCAGCCCTGGAGCAGTCCACCCCCCCTGCAGGTCAGGGTGATGCCGCGACGCCGGCAGCGCCGCTGCCGTTGGCGACGCAGCCAGAGGGGGAGAGTGGACCGGGATGGGCCTGGCCCGTCGGGATCGCTGCCACGATCGTCGCGGGCCTTGCCGGTTTCGGTTGGTTGTTGTGGACACTGCCCATGCGCGGAGCGGCTCCGAGCAGTGCGCCGTTCCTCCGGCTGCGGCGGCTTGGCCGCTTCCTCGGTGTCCCGCCAGCACCCACGGAGACCCCGCGTGAGTACGGGCGGTCATTTACCACCGCCGTGCCCGCCGCGCGCGAGCATGTTGCCCGGATCGTCACCGCGTACGAGCTCGACCAGTTCGGGCCCGATCCGGCCGACAACCGGCTCGTCTCGACCGCAGCCGTGGCGTGGCGCGCGATCCGGCGGCAGCTGCCCGCGTGGATGATCCAGCGGCGACTTGGCCGGAAATGACCGGCGGACATCAACCGGGACCAGGAAAACCGGTGCCGACATCCCTGCCGGTCCTGGTGGCGGGAGCCATCAATACCGACCTCGTCGCGACGATGTCGTCCGCGCCCGGACCCGGTGAGACGATCACCGCAACGACGTTCGCGATTCATGCCGGAGGCAAGGGGGCCAACCAGGCCGTTGCCGCTGCTCGTTCCGGAACGAAGGTGACCATGGTCGGCGCGATCGGCGAAGACGACTTCGGGACAGCCCGTCTGCGTGATCTCGAGCGGGAGGGAATCGAGACGACCTGGGTCCGGAGAAGTTCCACCGCCGCATCGGGTGTCGCGCTGATCCTCGTCGAGGACCATGGCGAGAACCGAATCGCATACGTGCCGGGCGCAACGACGACCATTGGAAGCGACCATTGCGTCAGAGCACTGCAGGCGGTGCGGCCCGGTATCGTTCTGGCGACAAACGAGCTACCCCAGAAGAGTCTGGGGGCGCTGTTCGCTGAAGCGCGCCGTCTCGGCGCCACGGTCATCCTCAATGCGACGCCGGATCCCGAGCGGGCCGTGGAGCTGCTGGGCCTGGTCGATATCGTGATCGTCAATGCCGGTGAAGCGGCACGGATCCTTGCGGCTGGAGACGACGCTGGAGACGACCTCGAACCGCACGGAGCGATCGAAGCTGTCCGCGCATTCGGGCCCGGCACCGTGATCATCACGCTCGGCGCCGATGGCGTCGTCGGGAACGAGCGGGATACGGCCTTCGCCCACCCGGCTCCTGCCGTACCGGTCGTGGACACGACGGGAGCGGGGGACACGTTCTGTGGCGCGTTCGCGGCAAGCCTTGGCAGCGAATCGTCCATATCGGAGGCGGCACGCTATGGCGTGCTGGCGAGCGCGCTTTCGGTTACACGCGCGGGCGCTCAGGCAGGCATCCCGACCAGGCAGCAGGTGACGATGTTCGCGGAGGGGCTGTAGATGGCGGAAGGGGCGGGATTCGAACCCGCGATGCGTTTCCGCATACCCGCTTTCCAGGCGAGCGCACTAGGCCAACTATGCGACCCTTCCGGATGTGTCCTGGTTCGCTGACTGGGCAGCGGCGGAGAGGGCGGGATTCGAACCCGCGGTGGCTCGTCACCACACTGCTTTTCGAGAGCAGCACCTTAAACCACTCGGACACCTCTCCGCGCGGGATTGTACCAAACGCACGCTGGTTCTGTCCGGAGTCTCGGATGCCCTCGCCATCCCAAGGGTTGGCGATTACGGGGGCGGGGAACGAAAAAGCCGCCCTTGTAAGGGCGGCTTCGGTACGCCTGGCAGGATTCGAACCTGCGGCCTTTGGGTCCGCAACCCAACGCTCTATCCCCTGAGCTACAGGCGCATGATATGACGAAGACTGTACTGCCCCAAGCCGGTGGTCTCGCGCTTCCGCTGACCGACCAACGTGGCGGAGAGGGAGGGATTCGAACCCTCGAAGGGATATTACTCCCTTACACACTTAGCAGGCGCGCGCCTTCAACCACTCGGCCACCTCCCCAGTGGAACGGCAGAATTCTAGCAGACGGTGCCCGATTCGTCGACAGCGTCCCGCATGCCAAGCCCCACCTGCACCATGGATGAGTTTCAGGTAAAATCGGGTACGGAGAGGTGCCAGAGCGGACGAATGGAACGGTCTTGAAAACCGTCGAGGGGCAACCTTCCGCGGGTTCGAATCCCGCCCTCTCCGCCACTGCTCAAGGACGCTTGCCGGAATCGTACGTGCAACGGCACCGTCGCGATCGCCCCATGCCGTCATGGTTGCACCGGCATGGACGGGCCGAATGGCGGTTGGACGCCGATCACGGCCTGTCCACCCATGTAGGGGCGCAAGACGTCCGGGATCGCGACGGTGCCGTCCTCCCGTTGATAGTTCTCGAGGATCGCGATGATCGTGCGGGGAAGGGCGAGCCCGGATCCGTTCAAGGTGTGCAGAAAGTGCGGCCGGCTACCTGATTCTTCCCGGAACCGCAGATTCGCTCGTCGCGCCTGGAACTCACGGAACAGTGAGCACGAAGAGATCTCGAGCCACTCGTCGGAGCCCGCGGCCCAGGTCTCGATGTCAAAGGTCTGCGCCGCCGAGAACGTCATGTCGCCAGACGAAAGGTTGAGGATCCGGTACGGCAGGCCGAGCTCCGCTACGACGTGGCATGCTTCGTCGAGGAGCCGGTGGAGTTCCGCTTCCGAGCGGTCCGGATGCGTGAACTTGACCATCTCGACCTTCTGAAACTCGAAAACGCGTTTGATCCCTCGCACATCCCGCCCGGCGGAGATCTGTTCACGCCGGAAACATTGCGTGGCCGCGACGTGGTAGATCGGCAGCAATGATCCATCGAGAATTTCGTCCCGGTAGAGATTGGTGATCGGCACCTCGGCGGTCGGGATCAGCCACTTGTCTTCTTCAATGT
>CADCWJ010000162.1 GCA_902806365.1 uncultured Thermomicrobiales bacterium | reverse complement strand
GTCTGCAGAAAGGTGATCGCGCGATCGACGAGCCGTTGGTCGAACGCTGGTTCGGGATCGAACTGGGCCAATCCGTGCTCCTCTTCGTCTACACATGCCCGGCATGGACACAAGCGGTGATGCCGCTCTCGCAATGACACCAGTGTACCGTCTGCGGGCCGGTTCTCCCCGCTCCGGCGTCCGGGAACGACACTCACACGATGAGTGACCTCGAACGCCGGCATGCCCTGGGAAGGACAGTCGGTGCAGTCTATGCCCGCGCAATGGGCACCGAAGCCGTCATGATCGGTGGATCCGTCTCGCGAGGATACGCCGATCGCTGGTCGGACGTGGAGATCGTCGTCTTCTGGAACGAGCTTCCCTCGGAGCCGGTGCGGGCGGCGATCGCAGCCAACGCCACTCTCCGGAACTGGCGCGCGTTCGAGGGCACGACCTCCGTTGGCGGCATCGAGGAGTCGGCGGACAGGGAGGGAATCAGGACCGACCTCATCCACATGGAGACACGTTCTGTGGAACGCCTGGTGCACGATGTCGTGGACCGCGCCGACGCAGCGCTCGACAAGCAGGCGGTGGTGGCAACGATCCGGGACGGCGTCGCCGTGCACGGGGAACCGCAGGTGGAAACCTGGCGGGACACCACTGACCCGTATCCTCAGGCACTGAGACTGGCGATGGTGAAGGATCACCTCGTGTTCGGCCCTCACGCGTGGCTGGTAATGCTGGCGGAACGGCGCGATCTGCTGCCGCTCCATGTGCTGCTCTGCCGCATCGAAACCGCGATTCTCGGTATCCTTCTCGGCGTGAACGGCATGTACGCGCCATCCGTCACTCCGAAATGGACTCGCCACCTGATCGACCGGCTTGCTCTCGCTCCGCATGATTTCGCGAGTCGCTTCGATCGGATACTGACCGGAGAGGCGGAGGCAGCCGTCCAGGACGCCGGGCGGCTGATCGATGAAACATTGACGCTTGTCGAACACCATGTCCCGGAGCTCGACACGATGCGCGTGCGATCGCGCATCGCCGAATCCCCTCGAACATCTCACGAAGGATCATGACATGGCCACATTGCCCGCTCCCCCGCTTTTCACCCGCACCCTCTCGAACGGGTTGACCGTGTTCCTGCGCGAGAAGCGCGACGCGCCCGTGGCGTCGTTCTGGGCGTGGTATCGCGTCGGCAGCCGCAACGAAGTCCCCGGCCGCACCGGCATCTCGCATTGGGTCGAGCACATGCAGTTCAAGGGCACGCCATCGCTGGCGAAGGGCGCGATCTTCGGCGAGGTCTCCCGGATTGGCGGCCAGCTCAACGCGATGACCTCGACCGACTGGACCGCCTACTACGAGACCGTACCCGCCGATCAGCTCGATCTCTCGCTCCGGATCGAAGCCGACCGGATGACGAACTCGCTGTTCGACCGTGAGGAGACCGAGAGCGAGCGCACCGTGATCCTTTCCGAGCGCCAGGGGGCCGAGAACCGTCCGACCTACCTGCTCTCCGAAGAGGTGATCGGGACCGCCTTCCAGGCGCACCCCTACCGGCACATGGTGATCGGCTACGAGAATGACCTGCGCCAGATCAGCCGCGACGATCTCTACGACCATTACCAGACGTTCTACGCACCGAACAATGCCTTCATCACGGCCGTCGGCGACTTCGACGCCGGGGAGCTGCTGGAGCGGATCGAGGCGTCCTTCGGCGCCATCCCGCGCGGCGACAGGGTTCCGCCACCGGTCGCCGCCGATCCTCCCCAGCGCGGCGAGCGCCGGGTGACGCTGCGCCGCCCCTCGCCCGCCGCCTACATGATGATGGCGTACCGGATGCCGGAAGCGCGGCACCCGGACGTGCCTGCCCTGCTCGTGGCCGACGCCCTGCTTTCCGGCGCGAAGCCGATGGGGATGGGGGGCGGAAGCGCGATGGGGCGATCGTCGCGGCTCTACCGGGCGCTGGTCTCGACCGGCCTGGCGCGGTCCGCCGGATCGGGCACGAGCCTGCATATCGACCCGCACCTCTGGACCTTCTCGGCCACGGCGCTGCCCGGGATTGCGCCGGAGCGGATCGAGGCCGCGATCGAATCGGAGATCGAGCGCCTGGCGTCCACCCCCGCCAACGAGGACGAGTTCGCCAAGGCCCGCAAGCAGATTCGCGCCCAGTACGTGTACTCGCGAGAAACCGTCACGGCCCAGGCGTTCTGGCTCGGCCAGATGGAGATCATCGACCACGCCGCGCGGGTCGACACGCTGGCCGACGAGCTGGCGCAGGTGACCCCCGAGGATGTCCAGCGCGTCGTCCGGACCTGGCTCGTGCCGGACCAGCGGACGGTTGGTTGGCAGTTGCCGGATGACGACATCGTCCAGGCCGGGGCGGATATCCCGGCAGGTGACGTCGTGGAGCCGGAAGCCCTGTCGTCTCCCGAGCCGCAGATCGTGTGGGGGGTGTCGGGGACCGCGCCGTCGGTCAGTGGATTCGTCCGCACCGAGCTCCCGAATGGCATCGTGCTGCTGGCGCAACCCCGGCCCGGCGATGAGGCGATCGAGGGCACGATCAGCATCGCGGCGGGGCAATCCGCCACCGGTGAACCTCGCGCCGGCCTCCCATCGATAACCGCCAAGATGCTCAACCGGGGAAGCACGACGCGCACGTTCGAGGAGTTCAACGAGGCGATCGACCGTCTCGGCGCGGTGATCGGCGCCGACGCCGACCGCGATTACATCGACGTCTCGTTTCACAGCCTGGCCGAGGATCTCGACCCGGTGCTCGACCTCGCGGCAGAACTGATCCGGACCCCGACATTCCCCGTGGAGGAGCTGGCGAAGGTCCGGCAGCAGGCGCTGACCGGCATCCGCGAGCAGGAAAGCGACACCGGCGCAATGGCGTCGAAGCTGCTCCGCGAGATGATGTATCCGGAAGGGCATCCCTATCGCCTGCGCGTCTCGGGCGAGGTCGAGACGGTCAGCAACTTCGCGTCCGCCGATCTCGCTGCCTACCATGCGCGCGCGTTCGGGCCGGCGGTGACGACGATCGCGCTCGTCGGCGGGATCGACTCTCTTGACGACGCGGTGACGCGCATCGAGCGGGTGTTCGGCGACTGGGCGGTCACGGTGGACGAACCGGGAAAGGCGCCTGCGATCGATCCCCCGGCCTCGACATCGCGCCGCGCGGTGACGGTTCGGGGAAAGAGTCAGGCCGATCTCGCGATCGCCTTTCCCACGCTTCCCCGCTCGCTGGAGCCGGAATACTTCGCGGTGAACCTGGCGAACACGATTCTCGGTCAACTTGGGTTGATGGGTCGTCTCGGCGCGAACGTCCGGGACAAACAGGGTCTTGCCTACTACGCGTACAGCTCGTTCACTGGTGGCGAAGCAAACAGCATCTGGTCCGCCCGCGCGGGAGTCGATCCCGGCAACGTCGAAAAGGCGCTGGACTCGATCGTTCACGAGCTGGGTCGGCTCCATGACGAGCCGGTAACCGAGACTGAGCTGGCCGATGTGAAAAGCTACGCGATCGGCTCCCTGCCCCTGGCGGTTGAATCCCTCGGCGGTGTCGTCTCGCTGTTGCTCTCGATCGAGCGTCACGAGCTCGGGCTCGATTATCTGGAGCGATACCCCGGATACCTTGCTGGCTTGACCGCGGACGATCTCCAGGACGCGGCCCGACGCCACCTCGACCCCGCTCGGCTCACGGTCGCGGTCGCCGGCCCGGAAAGTGACGCCAATGCAAGCGACTGAGGCCGGCACGATCGAGTTGCGGGCGGTGGC
>CADCWJ010000161.1 GCA_902806365.1 uncultured Thermomicrobiales bacterium | reverse complement strand
GGGGACCTTGATCGGCGACCGGGTCGGCCTCGCGTCGTCATCCCGAGCGAAGTCGAGGGATCTCGTTTCGTTCCCCGCCGACGCTGAAGGAGCAGGCGCCGCGACATCGCGATCATGGCGGGCCGAGTTGGGATCGGAACGAGATCCCCCGACGTCGCTCGGGATGACGGGGTGGCGGCTGTTTGGCGAGGTCGTGCACTAGCCTATGCAATCCCGATGTGCCGCTTGATCTTTCGCTCGTGGTCCGCGAATCCGTTGTGCAAGGTGATCGGGAACGGGTCGTAGGCGACCACCGAATCCCGCAGGGCCGGGCTGACACAACCGATCGCGTCGAGGATGTCGGCGTAGAGGTTGGCGAGCGGGAATGACCGGCCATCGCGCAGCTTCATGCCCTGCCAGACGGGCTCGTGGTGGGAGGTCCGATTGCGCAGAAGGCGCAGGACGTTGAGTCGGTCGTGGGCGAAGCTCCGGTTGTCATTGGGTGGCTGGAGGTAGGGAAACGCCACCCTGATCAGCGCGGCGCTGTTGGGGGACCAGATCGTCGCACCGTAGCCGTTCGGACCAAAGCCGGTGCTGAGTATGCTCGTCCAAAAATCGAACATGTCGCCGGCCACGACCCTGCCCGGGATGACCGACTTGCCAGACTTGCGGATCGTGTCCTTGGCGTCATCAATCCGTCTCCGCTCGCGTGGTAGGAGCGGGACATGATCGTACCAGTCGAAATGCCCCGCATGAGTCGACAGCGCCCTGTGGATCCCATTCCGCACGCTGACCTCGACTGCCCCGAGGCCGAAGTGGAGGTCGCGGGAAAGGGCGGCGTTCCAGAAGTAGGACGTGACCATCGCCAGGTCGTCGCCCCCCGACGGCCGGTAGGCGGCGAGGCGGTCGGGGGCCAGGACGGTTTCGAGCGCGCGGGCGTAGTCCGCGATCTTCTGCTCGTCGGCGTCAGGGTGAGCCATGAAGGCATCTTCGCCCGGTTCGCGACCGGTTGACAATGCCCGTCGTGGTTCCTACAATTGCCATGTCAATCCCCAGGTTTCCCGGCCAAAAGCTGGGGATCCTGGGGTTTTCTTTGCCGCTGGGGACGAACTGTGACTGCTACCCCAAACGGAGCCATCCCCCGCTAATCGCGGTTGGTACCACCGACCGCCCCCGACGCCTCCGGCCTGGACTGGGGTGCGGAACGGTCGACCTCCCCAGCGGGGAGCCCTCACCCCCTACCCCCTCTCCCGCTGTGGCAGGAGAGGGGAAATGGTATCGACGGCGAGCCGAGTCTTCAGTGAACCGTGGCGGCCATACGTCCAGCAACCACCCGTGTCCGGCGGGGCACGAACTGGAGTCCCTCGGCCGCACCCTAGCCAGCAGGAACTGGCGGGGAAGAACGGATCGGCTCCCTCGCCATGTCGTCCGGCCGCTGGTACGAGCTTGACGCATTCTGGTTAGAATCAGGTCGGTATTCGTGATGCATCG
>CADCWJ010000160.1 GCA_902806365.1 uncultured Thermomicrobiales bacterium | reverse complement strand
CCCGGCCATCATCGCGATCGGGACCGCCTGGACGTGCCGCGTCTGGCGGTCCCGCGGTCTTCGAGTCGTCGGCGGGAGATGCATCGCCAGGAGAAGTCGTCACCGGTGGAAGTGCCTCTGGTTCCTCGGTCCCGCATCTTGCGGAACGATGTCGATGTGATGCCGGAGCGAGCGGCACCTCCCGTTTCGGCCCTCAGGTGTATAGCATAGCCAGCGCGCTGGAACGGGGCCGATCGCGAGAGGTGCGGCGGGCGATCATCAGGAAAGTCGACCGGATCAATCGGTGATGTCGCGGACCCCGGTCATGTGCGAGGGCCGAAGCCGGCAGACCAGCTCGCCGGGAATCCCGTTGCGCTCTCCAAACTCCGCCGCCCGCTCGGCGCCCATGTACCGGCCGCCGATGATCTCCGCCCAGCGCGCCGATTCGGCGGGGTCGTCGTTGATGCTGACCGGCCCTTCGAGGGCGACGAAGGAGTAGGGCGGGTTTGGATCGTCGACCGAGATCGCAGCGAACCCGGTACGAGCCAGGTTCCTGCCCTTCACCGATTCATGCCAGGTCGTGAACACGACATCGTCGCCGTCCAGCACCACCCAGATCGCGGCGACATGGGGCCGGCCATCAGCGCGGACCGTCGCCAGATGGGCCGTGCGGGTTCCCCCGCCGATGAATGCGCGAATGTCGTCCGGCGTCATCTTCTGGGCCATGCGTCCTCCTCCTCGATCCAGCGCGACCGAATCCGATCGTTGCCGATCGCGCCTGCATCCTATCATTGCGCAGGATCCCGGGATGGATCATCACCGGAGTGGCTACAAGTGGATGCGAAACAGGGACCGCCATGATCGATAGCGCAACCATCGTGGCGATCGCGACGCCACCAGGTGAGGGCGGGATCGGCGTGGTCCGGATCAGCGGGCCGGAGGCCGCCGCCATCGCCGACCGCGTCTTCCGGCGTGGCACGGGACGCTCGCGCCCGGTTGCCCTCCGTACCATCGACAGCCACCGACTCCTCTACGGCAAGATCGTAGATCCGGTAAACGACGAGTCAATCGACGAAGTGCTCCTCGGCTGGATGGCGGCACCGCATACCTACACGCGGGAAGATACCGTCGAGTTCTCCTGCCATGGCGGTCCCGTGCCGCTGCGGGAGACCCTGCGCGTCGTGATCGAGGCGGGGGCGCGGCACGCCGAGCCGGGGGAGTTCACGCTCCGGGCCTTCCTCAACGGACGGCTCGACCTGACCCAGGCCGAGGCGGTCCTCAACGTGATCGGCGCCCGTACCCCCGAGAGCCTGCGGGTGGCGGTGTCCGACCTTGCCGGCGATCTCACCCGACGGCTCGCCCCTGCCAACGCGGCCCTGGTCGGCCTGCTTGCCTACCTCGACGCCTCCGCCGATTTTCCGGACGATGAGATCGACACCGCCGACATCGATCTCGGCCTCGCCGCCGCGGGGGAAGCACTGTCCGATGTCGTCGCCGGCTCGCGGGCGGGGATGCTCCTGCGTGACGGGGCGAGTGTCGCGCTGGTCGGGCGTCCCAACGTGGGGAAGAGCAGCCTGCTCAACGCGATGCTGCGGGCGGACCGGGCGATCGTGACCCCTGTTGCCGGAACCACGCGCGACGTGATCGCCGAAACGGTCGATCTACGGGGCGTCCCGGTGACGCTGCTCGATACCGCCGGCATCGTCGAGACGACAGATCTCGTGGAGCGGATCGGCGTCGAGCGGAGCCGCCGCGCCCTCGCGACATCCGCCGCGCTGGTGCTCGTCCTGGACGGGTCGGTGCCGCCCGGTGACGACGATCTGGCACTGGCGACAACGCTGCGGGATCGACCGTCAGAAAGCCGCACACCGGTCGTGATCGTCATCAACAAGCTCGACCTGCCGGATCGTTACGAGCAAACCGTTATCCAGAGGATGTTGCCGGAGGCACCGGTAGTTGAGCTTTCGGCGACCGATGGCACGGGTCTCGACGCGCTGGAGAAGGCGTTGCTGGAGGCACTGTGCGGGGGCGCATCGGACGAGACACGCCCGGCGTTGATCTCGGCCCGCCAGCAGGCGGCCGTCGAGCGAGCGCTGCGGCACATCCAGGACGCGACCGGTGCCCGGGCCGCTGGCGTCCCGCAGGACTTGCTGGCGACGTCGGTCCGGTCCGCACTGCACGCGGTCGGCGAGGTGACCGGCGAGCAGGTCGACGAAGCGGTGCTGCGGGAGATCTTCAGCCGCTTCTGCATCGGGAAGTAGGCCCAGAGCCTTTGGACCAACTGTCATCCCAGAGGCCACGCCGATTGCGTAGCGATGTGCCGCATCTGCTCGATTCCTGCGGAACTGCCTATTGGGAATCTCTCGCAGCCGATCCGCGGATTGGCAGACCAGGCTTGGGCTGGCGAGGCTTCGTCGGCCTGCGGGCCTCCTCAGCGACGCAGCTGCCGAGATTCCTCCGCTCCGCTACCGATGCAGCTGCTGGAATGACATGGACTGGGCGACGCAGTCCTGAAGATCGAGGGAAGGATGTGCGGTTGCCGGATGCGGCTACTGGCAGGGCATTGCTACCGCGCCAGGAACTCCTCGAACTCGGAGAGTTCCGGGATCCCGAACGCCCCGACCTGCCCGAGGCTCAGCCCGGCCACCGCGTTCGCGAAGCGTCCCGCCTTGTCGGCCGAGATCGTCCGGTCCGACGCCTTCAGGAAGAACGCGGCGGCGAAGACATCGCCCGCCCCGGTCAAGTCCCGGATCGGGACGTTGTATCCCGGCAGCTCGAACCGCTGCCCCCCGGCGATGATGCGCGCCCCGTCGGCCCCCTGCGTGACGACTCCAAGCCGGCGATTTCCAACCTCGGTCACGACGTCGCGCGCGTAGGCGATCTCCTCGATGCTGACGATCGCGCAGTCGATCCGGCTCAGCAGGTCACCCGGCAGCTTGAGGGGAATGTGCTTTACCTTGCCGCCGGTCTCGCGCGGCCAGTCACGCATCCACCCTTGCGGCGTGATCCCCAGGAATCGCGCCGTCAGGCCGGATGTCGCGCGCGGGTCCACCTCGTCGGCGACCGGGCCAAGGTGGATCACCTTCGCGTTCCGCCAGTGCGGCGGCAGCCCGCGGAGATCGATCGGACCCGCCCAGTGCGGCACCGTCTGGACCCGGCGATCGGCCTGGTATTCGTTGATGAAGACCGTCGGCAGATCCGCTTCCTGGACGATGATGCTGATCTCCTCTTCGGCCAGCATATCCAGCGAAGGGATCGTCATCCCGGCCACCTTCCGGCCGAACACGCCACGGGTCAGGACCGCGACGCGGGCCCCAAGCCTGGCGGCGGCAATCGCCGAGTAGAGAGCGGTCCCGCCCAGCACATAGGAGCCATCGGGCTGAAGGTCGGCGCAGATATGACCGACCACCAGGTAATCCGGCGTCCGGGTGAGCTGGATCCCGCCGCGTCCCGGCTTGCCCAGCGGTTTCCGCACCAGCGGCTTTCGCCCCCGCTTGCTGCCCCGCATGGACGTTCCGTTTGCGCTCGACCCGCTCGGCGTTTCGGGTGGTGTGTCATGTTTGCCGTCGGTAGTGTCGGTCATGGTGCCTGCTCTCCCTCACGGAAATGGGACGTCCGCCGGAGGCAGGGTCCTGATCGGTGCTCACTGCTGGTTGTCAAGGTTGGCCCGGATCGCGACGCATCGCATGCCCGACGATCCTGGCGCCGGTCGCTCCGGGATCGTCGGCCGCAGCCGGAAACGGGTCAGGCGCGGGGTTCCACCGTGATCCGGCGCTGGTTCCCCTCGCCGATGCTCTGGGTGGAGACGGTGGGATGCGCCTGCAGGGTGAGATGAATGATCCGGCGCTCGTTGGGCGGCATCGGCTCAAGTTCGATCGGGCGCTGGCTGCGGGCAACCTGCCGCGCGACGCGCTCCGCCAGGCCGACGAGCAATTCCTCGCGGCGGGTGCGGTAGCCCTCAACATCGACGATCACCCGGGTCCAGGTGCCAAGGCGGTG
>CADCWJ010000159.1 GCA_902806365.1 uncultured Thermomicrobiales bacterium | reverse complement strand
GACTCTTTGGCTGGCCAGCGACGGTTGGGAACGCGAATACGGTTGGTCATCTCTCCGTCGCGGTGCCGGGCACGGTCGCCGGGCTGGCGCTGGCACTGGAGCGCTATGGCACGCGTTCGCTTGCCGCTGTGTTGGCGCCGGCGATCGCGCTCGCCGAAGAAGGCATCCCCGTCACCTGGCACACCACGCTGACGATCGCGCGTGACCTGGCCAACCTCGCCCGGTTTCCGGCCACTCGCGGCACGTTCCTGGACGCGCTCGGCAACCCCCCGGTTACGACCGAACAGGCGCGGCCCACGATAATCCGGCAACCCGAACTGGCACGAACGCTTCGCACCATCGCCGACGAGGGTCCGCGAAGCTTCTATGAGGGTGAGACCGCCGGCCAGTTCGTGCGGCACCTGGCGGAGCATGGATCGTCAATGACGCGGGACGATTTCGCGCGTTACCAGGCAACCGAATCCCCGACCACCGATGCGTCGTTAGCGGGACACGACGTGCACACGATTGGCAAGGGCACTGGCGGCACGTCGCTCGTCCAGGCGCTCATGATGCTGGAGCAGCTCGAACTCGACTCGCTCGGGCACAATACCGCCGAAGCCATCCATGGCATGACTGCCGTGTTCCGCAAGGCGTTCGCCGACCGATTTGCCTATCTTGCCGACCCTGATTCGGTCGACGTGCCCATCGACGCCTTGCTCGACCCGCACTACATCGCCACCTGTGTCGCGGACATCGATCATGAGCGGGCCCGTTCACCACGGGCGGGGGACCGCTCGACACTCGGGGTCGGCCATACGCTGGCGGCGTCTGTGCCGGAATACCTGCACGATGGATCTACGACGCACCTCGGCGTGATCGACAGCGAAGGAAACGGCGTTTCGCTCACGCAGACCCTGCTGAGCCTGTGGGGTAGCCGCGTCGTTGTTCCTGGGACAGGAGTGTTGCTCAACAACGGCATGATGTGGTTCGATCCCGAGCCGGGTCGCCCTAACTCCGTC
>CADCWJ010000158.1 GCA_902806365.1 uncultured Thermomicrobiales bacterium | reverse complement strand
CGCATCGAGCAGCGCATCAAGGGCAACCAGTCCTCCCTGATCACCGTCCATTGCCGCCTGCCAGGCGTGCCAGCCCCCCGGCAGCTCGATCCCACCCAGGGTTTCCTCGATCTGGGTCCGTGCGAAGGACTCGACGTCCGCCGCATCCCGCACGATGCCGAGCCCGTGCAACCCTTCCAGCCCGTGGGAGAACGCGTACCCTCCGGTTGGGAACCCCGAATCCGTAAGCTGGAGCAGGGTCAGCAGGCGTTCGTTCATGGATTGTTGGGCCCATCGTGAATCCATCTCCCGCCGTGCAAACCGAGGGGAAGCATCACCGCGCGAAGCGCTTGTTGGCGGAGCAGACGCGGGTCTCGTCGGCAGCGCACTGGTCCAGCCTTCGACGGTCCCCCTCATCCCACCAGCCGCCCCGTACCGACATTTCGCCCCTTCCCTTGTCATTTCGAGGGAGCGCAGCGACGAGGAATCTCTCGAACCCGCGCCTTACCTGAGAGTGCGCTGACGCATGGTTCCCGCTGGGGGACGAGGCCGCACACGAGCGCGAACCATGCAACAGGGCATTTCGCCGGCTTTCGAGCCTCCTCAAGAGATTCCTCCGCTGCGCTACGGAATGACAAGGGGTGGGGCTGCCCGAGCCCGACATTTCGCGGCAGCCCGTTCCGTCATTCCAGCAGCTGCATTGGATCGTGGTATGGCTCCCCCTCGCGAGCTCTCTTTGCCGCGATCTTCCGACTCCGCCCGGCACGACAATGGTGGCGTGCTCACCGTCAAAAGAGGAAATAACGACGGGCCAGCGGCAACTCCGTTGCCGGCTCGGTCCGCAGCAACTCACCGTCGATGCTGACGTCGTACGTCTCGGGATCGACCACGATCTCCGGCATCGCGTCGTTGAGGATCATGTCACGCTTGCCGATCGTGCGGGTGGTGCGGACGGGAACGGTGGGGGTGCGCAGGCCGAGGCGATCGGCGATCCCGGCATCGTGGGCCGACGCCGAGGTGAACGTCACGCTCGTCGCATGGGCCACATGGGGCGCGAACATCGGCCGCATCAGGACCGGCTGCGGCGTCGGAATGCTGGCGTTGGCGTCGCCCATCGCCGCCCAGGCGATCATCCCGCCCTTGAGCACGAGCTTGGGGCGGACGCCGAAGAATTTGGGCTCCCAGACGACGAGATCGGCCAGCTTGCCCGGCTCGATCGAGCCGACGATGTCGGCAATCCCGTG
>CADCWJ010000157.1 GCA_902806365.1 uncultured Thermomicrobiales bacterium | reverse complement strand
GATCGTGTACCGGTCGCTTCGATCGTCGGGATGGGCGAAGTCGGCGGGGTCCAGCCCGATGTAGCGATGGAACCGCTTGGACGCGGGCAACGCAAGCGCCTCGACCGCGCTGGCGTGGATCGCCGCCGAGAGGTCGGTTCGGATACGATCGAGGTGGTCTCGCCGTCCGTAGATCGTGATCTGAACCATGTCCGCCCTCCCGATTCGCGCGCCGATGGCATCGGGTCCGCAGGGGTGTCCCGGCTAGTGTGCCAGAGTCCAGGGCGTCAGGGATTGGCAAATCCGGACGTGGGGGCGTCCGCACTGGCGGGGACCAGCGCTTCATCGAGCAAAAACGATAGGGCCGGGGATCAGGTAGGTGCCTGACCTCCGGCCCGCCAAATTCCGGCCCAACGTACCCGCGCGGGTTAGCTTGGGTTTGTGCCTCGCCCGGTCTTCTGCTGCAGCTCGTCGATCATCATCGACGCCTGGGCCTTGGTCAGCGAGGGGTCGAACTCGTCTTCGGACATGCCGGCCTGCTGCTGGAGCGTCTGGAGATACGACGCCTGGGGACCGGTCATCGGCTGGTCGCCGGTGGCCCAGTGCTCCGGATCCTTGACGGGGTTCTGGCTCTGCTCGGGAAGGTTGTTGTCGGTCATGGGTGATGACTCCTGGTGCGCTACATGTGCCTGTCCGTGCCGGTCGATCCGTCCATTATAGAACATATGTGCATATTCTGTGCCGCGGCTGCCGGTTGTGGTCGCCAGTGTCACCGATGTGGCCACAATTGACGCCCGGCGGATAATGAATCCAATCATCAATGTTCCGGGACATGCCAGGCGGTTGATGTTCAGATGGTGACGATGCCCCTTCCTCCGGCCACCGATCCGCCCTTGAACGAGATCCGACCCGCGGCCGGGGTAGTGGCCGCCGGGTGGCTGCTTGGGGCGGCGGTCGCGCTGGTTGGGGTGGGCCTCGTGGGACAGCAACTGGGCGCATCGGCGCAGGTGGAGATGACGTTCCTGAGCGCGGGCGTCGTGCTGCTGGCGGCCATCTCCGCAGTGCTGCCGTTCCCGGTGGCGCGTACCGTCGCGCCGCTGCTGGCCTGGAACGGGCTTGGCCTTGCGCTCTCGCTACTCGCGCTCGGGCTCTTCCGGCTCGATGCATTTGTCGCGCTGCCGGTGATCCTGATCGCACTCGGGCTCTCGGCCTGGCCGCGCACCGACGGGGAACCACTCGTCAGCCGACCGATCCTGATCGCCCTGGCCGGTGGAGCGCTGGTAGTGCCGAGCGCCTACGTCCTTACCCAAGGGGTCGGCTGGATCGGCGGGGTGGCGGGATGACGGCGATGCGGGGGGATGACGTCGCGAGTTCGTCGCCGAATGGTCCGCTTTGGCCGCCGGATCGATGGATCTCGCCGACGGTGTTGCGCAACTACGACATGTGCCCCCATCGCGTCCGTCTCGCGTATATCGATGCAGTGCCGGAACCGCCGGGATTCAACCTCTTCCTTTCCAAGGGCCGGATTGCGCACAACCTCCTGCAATACTCCGCCAGGCGAATCTCCCATGGCCAACCGGTGCATGACGACGGGAAGTTCCTGGAGATGGCGATCCAGCGCCTTCCGCCCCGCGAGTTCCCCTCCCCCGCCGAGCGCCATGCCCACGCGCTGGAGATCGTGCGCTGGGTCAGGTATGGGCTGGATTACCTGGACCGGAATGCGGAGTACCTGGCGATCGAGCGCGGCAACAACCGGCCGCTCAACGTCGTTCCGGGCCTGGAACCATACGGCCTCAGGGCACGGCCCGACCTGATCCTGCTTCGAACCGCAGCCGACGGCGAGCGTTACGTCGAGTTCGTTGACTTCAAGACCGGGAAGCCGCGCGACAATGATCTGGTGCCGGTCGTCACCCGGTACGTATCCCGCGCGATGCTGAGGCGGTATGTTCCCGATCCGACGGCACCCCGGATGCAGTTCACCTTTCTGTGGCTCGATCCCCGTGAAGCGCAGGTGATCGATCTTTCGGTCGACTTCTGCGAGACGGTCTGGGAATCGGCGACGGAGGCGATCCGGAACCTTGCGGCCGAGCGAGAGTGGGCCGCCCGGCCGTCGATCCTGTGCCGTTACTGTCCCTATAACGACAATGCCTGCACCGCGTGGCAGCGGTCGGCGCAGGAGTCCGGCGGCGTGACCGCCCTCTGATCGCACCCTCGCACCCCGTGGTCACGCCGCCGGGGATCCCGCCACCTCAGCGTGGCCGGGCCGGGAGTGCCGCCAGGACCGGGTTGGCCGTCGTCAGGCTCATCAGGGTCACGCCGAGCGGAATGTGCCAGGCGATCGCGGTCGCGCTCTCCCGGGTCGCGTAGCCCATCATCAACTGGCCGATCACGAGCGGGACGAGCGCGATGGCGATCCACAGCAGGCGCCGTCCGATCACGCCGCGGATGTTGCCATAGATCGCGATCCCGGCCCCGATAAGCGCAAGGAGGGCCAGGCCATCACCGACCTGGCGATGGATGTCGATCAGGTTCGGACGCGCGTCGAACAGCCCCAGGCTGGCGGTCAGCGCCTGCTCCAGGATCGCAACCGCGAACAGCGCGGCAACGATCCGGTAGACCATCACCAATCGACTCACGTTTCCGGCATCCGGCGTGGCCGGGGACATCATGGTCTCCGAAGTCATCGAGTGATCCTCCCATCAACAGCACGGGCGCGGCTCCCCAGGGTGCGCCACTGTCTCTAGACGATATCCCGGCGGCGGAGCAGCAGCAGCGACCCGCCGAGGAAGACGACGAGGTAGAGTGCCAGCACGAGCGCAGCCTGCGGGGCGCTGACGTAAGGTCCGGTGAAGACGCCGGGGCCGTCCACGCTGAGTGTCGCGCCCTGTTCCAGCGGCTTGATCAGCGAGTAGCCGTTGGCGCGCAGCAAGAGATCGACGAGCCACTCCAGCCAGCTGATGCCGGCGGCAAAGACCCCGATCAACCCCTCGAAGACCAGTCCCCAGAGGATGCCGATCCCGATCGCGAGCGCGGTGCCCCGGGTCGCCATCGCCAGGGCAACGCCGCCGGCGGTCCAGACGGCGAGGATCAGCCAGCCCGAGAGCAGGGCCTGTCCGATGTCCGCCACGCTCGGTAAGCTCATCGACGCCCCTTCGAGCGTGGCGACCGCGACACTCGAGAGCGCCCCGAACGAGAAGATCAAGAGCAGGGCCGGCACGAGCGCGATTCCCAGCGCCGCGATCTTGGCGCCGAAGAGCTGGCCGCGTCCCGAGCGCTGGGTCAGCATCGTCTTCCAGGTGCCCCAGCCGAACTCGCTGCCGAACGAGAGCACTCCGAGGATCAGCACGATCGAGCCGGCGTAGAACGGGAGGCCCTCGGCCATCGTCTGCACGAACCGCGCGGGCAGCATCGAATCGAGCGATTCGCCAAAGCCCGACCCGGTGTCGCCGCGGTAGCTCAGGTACGGCAGGAGATACGAGAAGAAAAGCGTCACCGCGGTCCAGATCCCGAGCAGCGCCCAGGTGCTGGTTCGCTTGCGCAGCAGGAAAAGCTCCGCGCCGATCATCCCGAGGGCGTTACGCATGGTGCCAGGCATGGTGTCAGGCATGATGGACCTCCGATCGATTGATGGTGCCGGTGAGCGAGAGGAAGACCGATTCGAGCGAGCGACGATCGCGCCGCAGCTCCTGGACGGCGATGCCCGCACTGACAAGCCTCCTGTTGACGTAGCTGGGATCGAGCTCGACGCGATCATCGAGCTCGATCCGAAGCACGCCGCTGACCACCTCGACATCGGTGACGCCCGCCAGGCCGGTCACGATCCGGTGCGCCTCGGCAAGCGGATCGGCCCGCACCACCAGCGCCTCCCGGCCCCGAAGGTCCTCGACGGTGCCTTCCGCGACGAGATGCCCGCCGGCAATGACGCCGACCCGGTCGCAGACCTGCTCGACCTCGGTCATCAGGTGACTGGAGAGGAGGACGGTCCGCCCTCCGGTCCCGAGCTCACGGATCAGCCCTCGCATGTCTGCCATCCCGGCCGGATCGAGCCCGTTCGTCGGCTCGTCGAGGATCAGGAGGGTTGGATCCTTGAGGAGTGCCGCGGCGACGCCGAGTCGCTGCTTCATGCCCAGCGAGTAGGTCTTGAACGAGTCGGCGGCTCGCGATCCGAGGCCAACCTGGTCGAGCACGACGCCGATCCGGGCCGGGTCGGCACCGCTGTGGCTGGCGAGCATCCGGAGATTGTCGCGGCCGGAGAGGAACGGGTAGAAGGCCGGCGTCTCGATCATCGAGCCAACCGCGTGGAGCGAGTGGCGCGGGTGCTGGCGCGATCCGAGCATCGCGATCTCGCCGGAGGTGGGCTCGATCAGGCCGAGCAGCATCCGGAGCGTGGTCGTCTTGCCGGCGCCGTTCGGCCCGAGAAAGCCGTAGACCTCGCCCGGCCGAACGCGAAGCCGGAGGTTGTCGACGGCGGTGATCTGGCCGTAACGCTTGGTGAGCCCGCTGGTCTCGATCATCCACGGCAGCGCGCCGGCATGAGCGTCGGTTGCCTGCTGCGGATGGATCGGGACCGCGTCGATCGGTTGCTCCGTGATGGTGCGCGGTGCGGTCGTGACTGTCGCCATGGTTCTCCCTGCCTCTGTGACTCGCCGTTCGGGCGTCGATCAGGAGCGCGGCAATGGGCGCTTCCCCGGTCCCTGCTCCTTCTATTGAAGGGCTCCGGTATGGAGGCGTCGTGCAGGGGATGTGAATCTCCTGTGAACGCGAGCGGGTCGGTGTCCAGTGGGGAGGAGCGGCGCCTTGGGAATGCACGGGCATGGTGCGCAGGGTGGGAGGCGGCGCATGGCAAATGGAAGGCCCCGTGCGATCAAACCCTTTGGCAAGCTCCGATGCCGCTTACCGATGCCGCTTACAGGGCAGGCTTGGATCGCCCCTGCCACAGATTCATGGTCATGATCCGCGAGTCGGCAGGCGATATGGGCAGGACCGGGCGGAGACCGATGCCGCTTACAGGGTCCGCCGCCACGGGATCATGGGGGGAGGCGGCGCATCACCAAGAAGCGTGTGAAGGCGCTCGCTCAGGAAGCGGCGGTAGGCATTGGGCGGGCGACCCAACTGGATCGCGAGGGCGCGGGTCGCGATCGCGGTCGCCTGAAGGCGCAGCTGACCCTGCCAGTTGTCCGGGAGATTGGCGCGCTCCCGGTATCCGGCCAGCAGCGCGTCGAACCCTTCCACGCTGAAGGCGTCCCCGGTATGTATCCAGGCATGGCCCAGATCGTAGAGCGGATCGGCGCCGCGGATCTCGCCGAAGTCGATGAACCCGGTGTAGGCGTGGGTCTCCGAGTCGGCATACACGTGCGAGGCGTCGGCGTCGCCGTGGGCGAGCGAACTCCACGCTCGATCCGGGATCGCCGCCCAGATGCGCATCGCATCGGTCAGGCGTGGGTGAGCCGCGCTGTCGAGCAGCCCGGAGGCGGTCACCGTCGCCGTCGCGGCGAGGTACTCGGCGATCCACTCCGCCCGCGTCGAATGCTCGGCCACGAGCTGGCGATCGGCGCCGCGCACGAAGTCGACCCAGCCGTAGCCGCAGACCGGGACTGCGTTGATCCGGGCCAGGTCGCGCCCGGCGGCCCGCATGATCGCCACCAGCTCAGCGGCGGCCAGGTCGAGCTCCTCGATCGAACGGCCCGGCATGCGCGAGGTCAGTGCCGCCGAGCGGTCGAGCTCGGGCGGCTCCGGCTCCCAGCGCAGGATGCGCGGGACGGGGACGCCCGCCTCGCACATGAGCTCGTGGACGCGGACCTCGGCGTCCCGGCGCTCGCCCGGTTCCTCGCCGAGCCGGAGGAAGGCATCCCGGTCGGCGAACGTGACGCGGTAGACGGGGGTCGAGCCGCCCGATCCCATGCGCTCGATCCGGGGCCGAGCATCCGGGAACCAGCGCCGGATCAGCGCCTGGACCGACGCTTCCGGCACCTCAACCGGCGGGGCGATGGGGAACCCCCGGCTTGGCGCGCCGGATATGCGTCGGAATGAACCAGTCCGGTGGATGACATCGTCCTGAAGCATCGAACGCGATCACCGGCTATTGCGCCGCCAGGAGCGCCACTACCTGGGCGAATTGGTCGAGGTGTTCCGGGACGCCGGTGTTGAGCACGATGTAGGAGAAGCCGAGGGAATCGCGCCGCCGATGCAGGTCTTCCGCCATCTGCTCCGCCGTGCCGATCAGGATATGCGGGGAGTCGAGCACATCCGTCGCCGTCAGCCCCGGGAACCCGGCGGCGTGCCGCTGGGCCGCGCCGGAGCGGTCGTCGGTGAACTCGAACGCGTAGAGGAGCACATTCAGCTCGGGCATGCTCGCTCTCTCCGCGGCCGACGCGCGCACCCAGTCCACCTTGCGCCGGGCCGACGCCGCCGTGATGTCCTGCTCGTCGAGACCGCCCTGCGGCAGCGCCTTCGCGCAAACTCCGACGATATCCGCCTCCCGCGCCGCGAACGAGAGCAGCCGCTTGCCACCGCCGCCGATGTAGAGCGGTGGAAGGGGTCTCTGGACGAGCTTCGGCGCGCCAACCAGACCGGTGATCCGGTAATGGTCGCCGGCGAAGTCGAGCGGTCCTTCGGCGGCCAGTCCCTTGACGACCCGGACCGCTTCCTCCATCCGCCTGACCCGGACGCCGGGCGGATCGAAGGGGATGCCGGTCATGTCGTACTCGGCCTTGAGCCAACCCGCCCCGATTCCCAGCTCGAAGCGCCCATCGGAGAGCAGGTCGAGTGTCGCCGCCTCCTTGTAAAGAAGGGCCGGGTGCCGGAAATCGTTGCAGAACACCCAACTCCCGACCCGGAGCCGTTCGGTGGCGTCCAGCGCGGACATCACCGCCGGCACGGTCGCGAGCCGGTCCGGGAAGTGGTCGGGGACCGTCAGCGTGGAGTAGCCCAGCGCCTCGACGCGGCGCGCCTTCTCCACCCACTCCCGCCGCGACCCGGCGCTCGCCGTGGTGACACCGAACCGGAAGGGCCGCGCGTCGTTCATCGCTCCACCTTGCTCATCGTACGTATAGAGTCGCCCGGCTCATGTTTCTCTGTCCGCATCGGGTACGCGTCGGAGCAATGCAGCCCATCGGACGATGTCGTGTCCCATAGCACGATCTCGTCCTGGTACTCGCGAAACTGCTCCAAGCCCACGGCCAATCGGGCGTAGCCGGCTTCGGCTCGCCGCCAGAAAAGTTCGTTGCGGTACGCTGTCGCCGCATCATGCACGATCG
>CADCWJ010000156.1 GCA_902806365.1 uncultured Thermomicrobiales bacterium | reverse complement strand
TCACCGAAGGCGAGCCGGTCATCATCGATATGGGAGCAAAGGCTGATGGCTATTGTGGCGACCTGACGCGGACACTTTGGATCGGGCAGCCGAGCGCCCAACTTGTTACCATGTACCGGCTGGTCGGCGAGGCACAGGCCGCGGCGGTCTCGGCCATCCGGGGCGGGGCGCCCGCCTCAGCCATCGATCGTGCCGCGGATGATGTTTGCGATGCGGCCGGGATGGGTCACTACGTCATCCATGGCGTCGGACATGGGCTGGGATTGCGCATCCATGAAGCTCCCTCGGTCGGCCGGTTGTCACAGGATATGCTGCAGCCTGGTCATGTGATTACGATCGAACCGGGACTGTATATTCCGGAATGGGGCGGCGTTCGGATCGAAGACGTGTTGCTGGTGACCGAACATGCCTCGCGCAACCTGACGGGAGCACCAAAGCTCTCCCCGTAACGGTGGAGGGGTCCACGTTCTTCGGGGAGGTCCTGCGTCTACCGCCCGCCGCCCGCACCGGACGTCTCGCCTTTTACAAGCAGAAAGGTCGGTCATGATCGATACGGGAGCAATTCGCAAGGGAAGCACGATCGATCTCGATGGTCGGCTTGTAAAGGTGATCGATTTCTCGCACAACAAGCAAGGGCGAGGCTCGGCACAGCTTCGGATGACGCTGAAGGATTTGCGCACGGGATCGAACACGCAGCACACCGTGATGGCGGGCACGAAGTTCGTGGCCGTGCGCCTCGAGCGTCAGCACGTCCAGTTCCTCTACGCCGACGGCACCGACTACCACTTCATGGACACCGAGACGTTTGAGCAGATCGTGCTCGACCAGCGGACGGTGGGTGACAATTCGAGGTTCTTCAAGGAGCAGGATGTGATCGATCTCCTCACCTACAACGGTGAGCCGATCGACATCGAGCTGCCCACGTCCGTCGTTCTGGCGATCACGCAAACCGACCCCGGTTTCAAGGGCGACACCGCTACCGGAGGGACCAAGCCCGCCACGCTCGAATCGGGCCTGGTTGTCACCGTCCCACTCTTCCTCAGTGAAGGCGACCGAGTTAAGGTGGATACCAGGACAGGCGAGTACATCGAGCGGGTGGGATAGGCAAACGACTCATGGATGGTTCAACGGGCGTTCCCGCCGACGGTGAAAGAGTGAGCTCAACTGCTGATCAGCTGATCGGGGCAGTGCGCGAGTTGATCTCCCTGATGGGCAAGGGAGGGATTACCGAACTCGACCTCTCGACCGGGGAAGTCAGCATTCGCCTCCGCGGAGGTGCCGGCGCGAATGGGGGTGCCTTACCTTCGCACCTGCCGCCAACGTCCGCGGGCGATACCGCTGCTCCGGACGTGCCCGAAGGTCACGTGGTGACCGCTCCCATGATCGGCACGTACTATGCCGCTCCTTCACCGGGCGATGCTCCGTTCGTGCAGATCGGCGACGAGGTCGAGGTCGGCCAAGCAATCGGGATCATCGAGGCAATGAAGATCATGAACGAGATCATCGCGGACCGCTCGGGGATCGTGCTGGACGTGCTCGTTGAGAATGCCCAACCGGTCGAGTACGGATCACCGCTCCTTCGCCTCGGAGAGCAATCGGGCATGCTTGCGTGACGAGCCGCATCATTCGGGTCGGGTTGCTTACGTCCTATCTGCGGGAAGTCATTGAAGCGGACGATGTGCTTCAGGACGTTTGGGTAGAAGGAGAAATCGCCAACTACACCGTACCGTCCAGCGGCCATGCGTACTTCAGCGTCAAGGACGATCGATCGGTCCTTGCCTGCGTCATGTGGAAATCGGCGAGGTCGCGACAACGGTATCGCCCGGCCATAGGGGATCAAGTCGTGATCCACGGCTCGGTTACGGTCTATGAGGCACAGGGCAAGTACCAGCTCAGCGCCGATGTCGTTCATCCGGCCGGAGCCGGCGTGATTCAGCTCCGCCTGGAGCAGCTCCGGCAGCAGTTGGAAGCCGAGGGGCTGTTCGAACCGTCCCGGAAGCGCCTTCTTCCGGACTTTCCGCAAAGGATTGGCGTCGTTACCTCCTCGACGGGGTCAGTCTGGCACGACATCCGCCAGGTGATTGCGCGACGTTACCCGCTCGTGGAGCTGATCCTGGCTCCTGCCATCGTCCAGGGGGAGCGGGCGCCCGACTCGATCATCAAAGCACTGGCCAGCGTGCAGGACGTGCCGGGGATCGACCTCGTCATCCTCGCCCGGGGCGGTGGATCGGGCGAGGACCTGGGCTGTTTCAACGACGAGCGCCTGGCACGCGCGATATTCTCGTCCCGCATCCCCATCGTTTCCGCTGTTGGCCATGAAACTGACACCACGATTGCCGACTACGTTGCCGATGTTCGCGCACCGACGCCTTCGGCCGCTGCCGAGATGGTCGTGCCCGACATCGCGGAGCTCAGCGATGCAATCGGTGGCCTCGACGAGCGAGCGTATCGAGCGGCTGCTTCCTCCATACGGCTTCGGCGAGCGGATCTTCAGCACGTTCGGCAGCGACTCGCGCACGCATCGCCGGAACTTCGCATCGGGCGGGTGCGCGCGGACCTCGCGGCGACCGTGGTGGAGCTGCGTGCGTCGACGGATCGTCAGGTACAGCGACTGCGCCATGATCTGGATCGCAGCAGGTCCGTCCTTCAAGCGCTCAATCCGGATCGACTCTTGAGGCGAGGGTACGCATTCATTGAGGACGATGCATCCGGCCTGCCTGTGACCAGCGCACGTGCCCTGAAACAGGGAGATATGCTTCGCGCCACGTTCGCTGACGGGTACGCCGATGCGTCGGTTACTGGTGTCGGCGGCGCCGATGAGCTCTCGAGGTAGCAGGCAGTGACTGAGAACGGATCGTCCCCGGACACGACACAGTCGTTCGAGGAATCGCTCGAGGCCCTTCACCGGATCGTGACCGAGCTCGAGACAGGTTCGCTGACGCTGGATGACACCATCCGCAAATTCCAGGAGGGGTCCGCGCTTGCGGCAGAGTGCCTGCGCCGCATCGAGACCGCCGAGCTGCGGGTGGCGGAGCTGACGGTCCGCGCGGATGACACTCCCCCTTCCTTGATTCCGCCGCGGGATGAATCGGCGTGACCATCCGGAACGCCGAAGCGGCGACCGCCAGCGGCGATCCGGTATTGCCCGTCGGAAAGTTGCCCGGTCCACTCCTGGACAGGCTGATCACGACCTACGGAACCCGGCTTGATTCCGCCGTTCTCGTCAGCCCGGGGTACGGAAAGGATGCCGCCGCGGTCGCCATCGACGGCGGTGCCCCGCTTGTGGTCAAGAGCGATCCAATAACGTTCGCTTCCACGCGGGCGGCTCGATTCCTGGTGGCCGTCAACGCCAACGATATCGCCTGCCTTGGCGGCGTGCCGCGGTGGCTCACGGTGGTCGCGCTCTTTCCCGAGCGATCGACCACCGTGCGCCAGGTCGAGGAAATGTTCAGCGACCTTCGCGAAGCCTGCGACGAACGCGGCATCGCCATCATTGGGGGCCATACCGAAGTGACTGCCGGCATTGACCGACCGCTGCTGATCGGCACGATGGTCGGCGTCGCGGGTCCAAACGGGCTTCTCGTCCCAGGTGGGGCCCGACCGGGCGACGACCTGCTCCTGACGAAATGGGCCGGAATCGAGGGCACCGCCCTCCTTGCAGAGGAGCTGCCTGAAACGCTGAGCGAGCGGATCGGTGTTGCGGTCGTGCGGGGAGCGGCGAAGCTTTTGCGGAGCCCTGGAATATCGGTGGTCGCCGATGCCGTGGCCGTTCGCTCGGTAGCTGGCGTGACCGCGTTGCACGATCCCACCGAAGGGGGACTGGCGACCGCGATCCATGAGCTTGCCGAAGTCTCCGGTTGCGGTGCCGAGATCATGCTGGAAAACGTGCCGGTGCTCCCTGAGACACGTACGATCTGCGACTGTCTTGGCCTCGATCCAATGGGCCTGCTCAGTTCCGGCGCGTTGCTGGTCGCGGTTCAACCGGAACGCCGGGTGGAGGTTGAGACGGCGGCGGCAGAAGCACGCATTCCGGTCTCTCACATCGGGCGTCTGGTGCCCCGGGACGAGGGAATCCACGCGTTCCACGGCGGAGCCACGACGCAGTTGCCCAGGTTCGATGCCGACGAAGTGACGCGGGCGTTGTCCGAACGGTAAGGTCTCGAAAGGGACACCATGAGGGTGGTTCCAACGCCGTGACCGCGTACGATCGAGACCGCTTTTGTCCGGATGCCGGGCGCTCATGTGCGCATCGCGCGACCTTGATTGGCGCTGACCGGCATCAGATCGAAATCGACAAGCATGCTGCCACAGACGTCGAGCGTCTCACGGGACGCCGCAATTTGCCGGCTGTGACCAGTGGCTCCACGATCACGGTCGAGCCGTCAAGCGAACACTTGGAAACCGCGCTCGCCGGAGCGGGGTCGAGATCGAGCGACAGGGATGTGGCCAGATGCCCGGAGTGGTGATTGCCTCGGCAAACGGAATCGTGGGAATCGAGGCGGCAGTCCGGTTGCTGCAAATGGGAGGCACCGCGCTCGATGCCGTCCTGGCGAGCACACGGCTTGTCGAAGCCAATCCGGACGACCATACGGTCGGTTTTTCGGGGCTCCCTAACATGCTCGGTGAGGTTGAGCTCGACGCCAGCGTCATGGATGGCAAGGGGCTTCGCGCGGGCGGAGTGGGCGCACTGATCGGCTTTCAGGACGCGGTCGATCTTGCGCGACGGGTCATGGATGACCTCCCGCATTCCCTGATCACCGGCGCGGGAGCCGCCCGCTTTGCGGCGGAAATCGGGCTCGACCCCAGGGATCTCCTGACGCCGGAAGCCGAAGCCATCTGGCGCCGCAGGATCGACGCGGAGCGGCTCGAGCAGGTGGGACGATCCGCCTACTTCAGCCGAATCAGCGAAATCGTGGGCCGGTCCGCTTCCAACGCCGACTTCGCAGTCGACGGCGAGCCACCTCATGGCACCGTCAACTTCATCGCGAGGGACCGGGCCGGCAACATCGCCTGCGCCGTGAGCACCTCTGGATGGGCTTGGAAATATCCTGGCCGGATCGGGGACTCTCCGGTGATCGGAGCGGGGAACTACGCCGACAACCGCTGGGGAGCCGCGGCCTGCACCGGACGCGGGGAGATGGCGCAACGCTGCTGTACCGCGCACAGCGTCGTCACGTTCATGCGGTTCGGGATGTCGATCGACCGCGCGCTGGAAACAGCGATGCGCGACCTCAACGCGCTCGATGATCCCTACCTGAGCGAGATGAACATCGTCGGCATGGACCGCGACGGCAATCCGGCGGCGGTTTCGACGGCGGAAGGAAAGTCGTACGTCGTGATGTCCGAAGACATGTCGGAACCTGAACTGCGACCTCGCACGGTGGTGAGGCTCGACAAGCTCGGATGAGCGCGGAACGAGTCAGCAACGAAAAAGCGCCGGGTGAGTGACGATCCTCATCCGGCGCTTTTTCGTGACCGTGGCCCTGGATCAGACGTCCTTGGTAAGCGTTTCGAGGAACTCGGCGTTCTTGTTGGTCTTCGACAACCGGTTGAGCAACAGCTCCGTTCCTTCGCTGCCCCCCAGCATCGAGACCATCCTGCGCATCATCCAGACCTGGCGCAAGGTGTAATCATCCAGGAGGAGCTCCTCGCGACGGGTGCTGGAGCGTTGGATGTCAATTGCGGGGTAAACGCGTCGCTCCGCCAGCTTCCGATCAAGGTGGAGCTCCATGTTGCCTGTTCCCTTGAACTCCTCGTAAATCACGTCATCCTGGCGACTGCCGGTATCAACGAGGCAGGTAGCAATGATGGTCAGGCTGCCACCATCCTCGATGTTTCGCGCGGCTCCGAAGAATCGCTTCGGTGGGTACAGCGCGACCGGGTCGATACCGCCGGAAAGCGTCCGGCCACTGGGCGGCACGGCGAGATTGTAGGCGCGCGCCAGGCGCGTGATGGAGTCCAGCAGGATCGTCACGTCGCGGCCAGATTCGACCAGGCGCTTGGCACGCTCGAGCGCCATCTCGGCGACCTTGGTGTGATCCTCTACCGGCTCATCGAACGTCGAGGAGATAACCTCGCCTTCGACGGTGCGGCGCATGTCGGTGACTTCTTCCGGGCGCTCGCCAATGAGACAGACCATGAGGTGCATGTCCGGATTGTTGGCGGTGATGCCGTTGGCGATTGCCTTGAGCAGGAGCGTCTTGCCGGCTTTCGGCGGCGAGACGATCAGGCCACGCTGCCCCCGACCGATCGGCGCCACAAGATTCACCAGCCGCGTCGAGAGGATGTTGCCCTGGGTTTCCAAGTCGATTTGCTCGAGCGGGAAGATCGGGGTCAGCGTCTCGAACGTCGGCCGGCGCGGGGCGATCTCCGGGTCGATCCCGTTCACGGCCTCGACCCGGAGCAGGCTGAAGAACTTTTCGTTGTCCTTCGGTGGGCGGACCTGTCCGCTCACACGATCGCCGGTGCGAAGCCCGAAGCGGCGAATTTGCGATTGAGAGACGTAGATATCGTCTGCTCCGGGAAGGAACCGCTGGCCACGGAGGAATCCGAAGCCATCCTCGATGATCTCAAGGACGCCGTCTCCGAAGGTGTTGCCGTCTCGCTCGGTCTGCGCCTTGAGCAGACGCGTGATGAGATCCGGCTTGCGAAGTCGCAAATACCCTGGGACCGCCAGGTCCTTGGCGAGTTCGTGAAGCGCTTCGTTTGTCCGGGTGTCGAGTTCCGCGACGGTCAGCCGGTTGGGATTTGGCACTGGCTCGCGCGTGGACTCTCGATCCCGATGGTGTTCCCGGGTGGAAGTCCCGTTGCCGGACTGCGGTGCTGCAGGCTGATTTCCCGCCCGCCGGGTTGGAGGTGGCTCATGTCCATTGGAGGACGACGAACCGTGCGCCTCGGCCCTCCCGTCGCGAGCGCCAGTGGGTTGGCGATCTCGCTTGCCACGGCGATCCCGATCGCGATCAACCCGCACCGGTCGCTGCCGCCGTGGCTGCACGTCGCTCTCGCCACCGGCGGCGCTCCTGTCCTCCACAAGGACCGCTCCGGCAGCGACAGCCACCGGGACTCCCGTGTCCTGGATCGTGGTCTCGACCGGGGTCGGCACCGCACGCGTCGGCTCCTCGGAAGACAAAGCGGTGGAGGAGGGAGTGGGTGTTATGGGAGCCGGACGCGGTTCCTCAGCGACTGGCTCAACCGCGGCCGAGTCGACAGCAACGCCTTCGACCTTCTTGCGTGGGCGGGGCGCCCGCGTTTTACGCACGGGTTTCACTTCCGATGCGTCAGGAACATCCTGATCCATCAAACGTTTTTCCTCGACGATCAATCGAATACCTCCGGTAAACAAGGAATGGTGAGGCGGCTACTTGGGGTCGAAGGGGCGATCAAGCGCAGATGCGTCGATGCGGCTTTATGGTATCGGGGGTAGAGTAGGGAGTGTGCCACCGGTCACCGGCGCCTGCGGTGTCGTCTCGCCGGTTGACCGCCTATCTCAGTCGGTCCAGATCCGTGCTCCCCGAAAGGTAGGCAGGACCACTGTGCCGCTGGATCGCGATCTGCTGAGACAATGGATGAGGATCAAAAAGGGCACGGATGCATCGGCAAGAGGAGGATTTCAGAATCTTGCCAAACCGGTACGTGGAGGGTATCACCCCGGCACGATCCCGTCAAGCGCGCATCGATCTGACCGGCAGGCACGGTTCGGCACGTCTGGTTGGCTTGCCTGATCCATTCCGGGTGATCAGTCGAACTGGATGTTGGTCAATGCGCTGAGCTTGTCGAGACGATGCGTCGTGTGAATGTACCGGATGGTCCCCGAAACCGCCCGCATTACGAGGGTATGAGTCGTCGCGGTCTTGCCACGATAATGTACGCCATCCAGCAGCTCGCCGTCCGTGATTCCTGTGGCGGCGAAGAACACGTCGTCGCCTCCCACAAGATCATCGATCCCGTAGATGCGTTCGAGGTCGACTCCGTTTTCCTTTGCCAGCGCCCGCTCTTCGTCGTTCCGGGCCCAGAGCCGGCATTGCATGTCTCCCCCGACGCATTTCAACGCGCAGGCACCGATTACCGCCTCAGGCGAGCCGCCAATACCCATCAGGACGTCGATTCCGGTGTTGTCCATTGCCGCCATCAGCGCCCCGGCAACATCACCGTCGGTAATGAGCTTGAGACGGGCCCCGGCGTCCCGCACATCCCGGATGATTTGCTCGTGGCGCGGGCGATCGAGGATCACAACCGTCAAGTCATCCACCTCACGAGCCTTGGCGCGGGCAATGTTCTGAAGATTGACGGCGACTGGCGCGGTCAGGTCGATCGCCCCCTTGGCGTCAGGACCGACCGCGATCTTCTCCATGTAGGCAATATGTTCCCAGGCGTAAAGCGCTCCCCGCTCGGCGATCGCCAGGACACAGATCGCGTTCGGCATCCCAAGCGCGACCAGGCGGGTACCATCCACTGGGTCGACCGCAATATCGACCTCGGGATGGTCCGCGCGCCCAAGGCGCTCGCCGTAATAGAGCATGGGCGCCTTGTCCTTCTCGCCCTCGCCGATCACCACCTCACCGCTCATCTCGATCGTGCCAAGCACCTGGCGCATGGCATCGACCGCGGCGGCATCGGCGCGCTCCTTCTCGTTCCGGCCCATCCAGCGGCCTGATTTAAGGGCCGCGGCCTCGGTGACCCGGGCGAGCTCCATCGAGAGATTTCGACTAATGTCCGGCTCGATCACCAGTGATCCTTCCAACTCAAGGACAACGATGCTTCAGGTACCCGGTCGGTCACGAGCCAGCGTGCCGTGGCAGCTGGCAAGTCGTATGTCGAACCAACCTGAAAGGTGGTTGGCGGAAGTGAATGCAAGAATGAGTCCCCGTAACGCCGCGAGATGATGCGGCGATCGAGAACGACGCAGACTCCCCGGTCCGTCGAGCTGCGGATCAGCCGTCCGAAGCCTTGCTTGAACCGCAGGACCGCCTGGGGTACGGAGAGCTCGTTGAAGGGGTCGTTGCTGAGCTCGCAACGCGCTTCGAACACGGGATCGCTGGGCACCGGAAAGGGCAGCTTGACGATCACGAGAAGACTCAATGCCGGGCCGACGATGTCGACTCCTTCCCAGTATGACGACGTGCCCAGTACGACCGTCCCCGGATTGCTCCGCAACTGCTCGACGATCTGCCGGAAGCTGCCGTCGATGCGCTGCCCGAGCACCGCGATGTTCTGCCGCTCCAGCGGCCGCTTGATCGCCCGATGCGTTGCCTGCAGGGCGGAGTGCGACGTGAAGAGAACCAGGGCGCGGCCCTGGGACGCGGCCAGCAGATCGAGAAGCGTGGCGTTGACGGTGGCCTGGAAGGTCTGGTGGTTCGGATCGGGCATGTCGTCCGGCACGAATACCAGGGTCGATCGCTCGTGATCGAACGGAGACCCGAGCGGCAGGCGCGTGGCGTCCCGCAATCCGAGCCGTTCGGCAATGTAGTCGAATGACCCGTCGATCATCAGCGTGGCCGATGTCAGGACGGTGGTTTTGACGTCGTTGAACACTTCCTCGCGGAGGAGCCCGCTGACATCGAGTGGTGCGCCATTGATCGATATGATCGCCTGCACGGGCGAACGTTCGATCCAGAACACGCGCGTTCCGTCGTCGTCCCCAAAGGCCTTGAGCAGTTGGATGCGGACGGTGGTGAGGTCTTCGAGCGAGCTCTGGAGCTCCATCGTCAACTCGTCGCGCTGCTGGGACTCCGGATTCGCATCGTCATCCGGGAGTGAAAGCGCGTCGAGCGCCTTCAGGAACCAGCGCCCACTATCGAGGATCTGGAGCAGTGCCGCGTCGAGCTGTTCCCACATCAGCACGAGCTCGCTCCAGGAGCCGCGCGTCCGCATTGCATCGGTGACCCGGAGTTGGTCGGAGAACGACTGACGTGTCCCTCGGGGTGCGGGCAGAACCTCACCGAGCCGCGCCATCAACTCCCCCGCAAGGGTGGCGACGGTGAGGGAGAGCTGGGCGCCGGCCACCGCCTTCTCTCGTGCCAGGGGTGCGTTCTTCACGGCGTTGGAATCGCTGGACCGTCCAAGGAACGACGCAGTGGTGGAGAAGTATCCCCCGTGCTGGACTCCATCGGGGCTGATCAGCGCTCGCACAGGTTCCTCGATGGTCGAGCCGTTGACGCTCCAGCTGAACTGCGAGGTGGCCTCACCCTCGAGGTGGTGTGCCTCATCAATAATGAGGTGCTCGAAGGGTGGCAATACGAAACCCTGAGTCGAATTCGAAAGTACGAGCGAGTGGTTGGCAATGACAATATGAGCGTTGGCTGCGAGATGGCGGGCGCGATACAGGAAGCATTGATTGACGCGCGCGTAAGGGCATCGTTTTGGCGAGCACCGGCCCCGTTCCGAGGCAAACTTGCGCCAGTGCATGTCCTCTTCCCGGTTCATCCGCAGCTCGGCCTTGTCGCCGGTGCGAGTGTGCGCCAGCCAGAGCAGGATTTTGGCGCGGAGCGACGCGTCGGCGGCGTCTTCGATGGGATCGTCCATGTGCTCGAACCAGCGGCGGAGGCAGAGGTAGTTCGCTCGCCCCTTCATCACCGCGACGCGGAGTTCCTCGGTCTGGCCGCTCTCCTTGAGCACGGTCCGGACATCCGGCAGATCCTTGCCGTAGAGCTGATCCTGAAGGGAGATCGTGTCGGTGGACACCACCACGCGCTCACCTCGCTCGATCGCATACATCGCGGCGGGCAGCAGATAGGCGAGGCTCTTGCCGGTCCCGGTCCCCGCTTCGACGAGAAGCTCCTCCTCTGCTTCCAGCGCCCGGGCGACCGATGCCGCCATCCGGATTTGGGCGGGCCGAGGCTCATATCGTTCGAGCACATGGGGCAACGGCCCCTCTTTCGAGAGCAGTCGCTCGACCGCGTCCGGATCGAGCGGCGTGGTCGATCCCGTTCGCTGGAGCGATTCCGGGCGTTCGCGGGGCTCGGCAAACCGCAGTTCGGGCGGCAGGTCGCGCGTGTCGTCGAGAGCGAACAGCGGACCGGACACCTTGCGGTCCGCCGCGGCACGAAAGAGCTGGGCTTCAGCCCATCCCGCCTGTTGGGCGAACCGCGCCGCCTGTTGAAGCGTGCGTTCGTCGTACTCGTCGATTCGC
>CADCWJ010000155.1 GCA_902806365.1 uncultured Thermomicrobiales bacterium | reverse complement strand
ATCCCCTTGACGTGCGTCTCGTAAATCACCGTCTCCAGCCAGGGCACTTTCGGCGCCCGATAGTCACCCCAGTCGAAATCGTCCCCGACCACGAGGCACTTGGGCATGAACGCATCGTTGGGAGTCTCATTCACATCGAGGATGTCGTCTGCCGCCTCGAGATCGTAGGAGTACATCGCTGCATCCCAAGTGACGTGGCCGTCGAGCGCCCGCGCGTACGGGTCGATCAGGGCCTGCGCCGGGTTGAAGCGATGACCGGCCCGGGGCTGGTAGGCTCCATGAGCCCGTAGCAGATATCGCGACCCTGGCCGGACGTCCTGGAGCAGTCCATGCCAGATTTGATTGGTGCATTCGGGAAGCGAGGCCGTCCGGTAAGGAGTCGCTTCGTCCTCATCGTAGAGGCAAACGTCGATCCCGGTGGCATTGGCCGAGAAAACCGCGAAGTTTGTCCCGTCTCCCTGCCATGTCGCCCCGAGAGGGTGAGGTCTGCCAAGGCGAGTCACCGGTTGAGCATTTTCAGAATCCATTGATCTCCATACTCCTGGACCCCGGCCCCGAGTGCCCACACCGCTGGTTTCCAGAGGAACGTGATTCACACCGTCTTCAGCCCCTCCGCACCTGTGTCACGGGCGTGACCGGTGTCGAGGGGAAACATGGATACCTCAAGTAACGGTCGAGGTAAATCGATCGCGCATGAAGCGAGCTTCAGGACCAGTTTCAGGACGCGGAAGGCGGTGTCGCCTCCAAGGAACTGTCGTCCACTTCATCTTCCAGATAATGGACCTGGATTAGTTCGAATACTTCCTGTGACTCGGGTTCGTGCGCCTGCGCCTGCTCCGCCGCCGAAGCGGCGTCATCAGCGTCAATCAGGATCGTATGTTCCTCACCACCGCGCTGATATCGTACTTCGTATTTCATGCTGTTCCTTTAGTGCGTTCAAGAGTGTCATTCCCTCATGGGAAGCAAGATCCATATCGGCAGGGAGCACGGGTCCAGCATCTGGTGGGCCGATGGACGAGTAGTGCACGACACCAAGTCTACGATGAATTGTCGAAGGTCTCATCCAGGCACGTCCATCGCCTCACTGGATCGGTCTGCGGCGGAAAGCAGCAAAGCGACTTGATCGCTCGACCGGCGCCAATGGTCGGCGCACTGGCGAGAGGGCGTGGCGTCGCGCTTCACGGTCTTTCGTGCTTGTCGCTGGTGTGCCGGTGTACCATCCGCGTGACTGGCGAGAGAATCGCTTCGCAACGCCTGTGCTCTCGGCGCCGGAGGTCCCCAACGTCCGACGAACGCCGGCCCATCTCACGACAACCCGGTTGTGAGTGGAGGATATCAATGCAAAGGGTGGCATTGTGACGCTTAACCGCTTCTCTTTTGAGGAAAGCGTGCGCACTCCCAGCGCGCTCCTGATCGAAGCCGTCTGGCCCCAACTCGACGGGGGACGCTACCCGGTCAAGCGCGTCGTCGGCGACACGTTCACCGTGAGCGCGGACATCTTCCGCGAGGGGCACGATCGGCTCGCGGCGGTGCTGCTCTACAAGCTGCGTGATGAGGACACGTGGCACGAGGTAGAGATGGCATTCGTCGATAACGATCGGTGGGCCGGCTCGTTCACCCTCGAGCAGAATGCCTCATATCTCTACTCGATCGAGGCGTTCCCCGATTTTTTCGGAACGTGGAAGGACGAGGTGGAAAAGAAGTTCGCCGCGGGCCTCGACGTGGCGACCGAAATTCTCGAAGGTCAGAAGATCATTGGCGAAGCGGCGGGACAGTCCGGCTCCGCCGACTCCGGGTACCTTGCCGAGTGTCTTGCACGCACAGCGGCTGCCACCTCGCAGGAGGATGCCCTGGCAGTGCTGCTCGCACCCGAGCTTGGCGAGGCGGTCGGCCGTAACCGCTCCCGAACCGGCGCGGTGCGATATGAACCGGCACTGCAGCTGACGGTCGATCGCCCCGCGGCACGATTCGCGGCGTGGTACTCGATGTTCCCCCGATCGGCGGGGACAATCCCCAACAGGAGCGGGACGTTCAAGGATGTGGAAGCCCAGCTTCCGCGCATCAGGTCAATGGGCTTCGATGTCCTGTACTTCACGCCGATTCACCCGATCGGGTCGACCAATCGCAAGGCGAAGAACAACCAGCTCAACGCCGGACCCGGCGATCCGGGCGTTCCCTACGCGATCGGCAGCAAGGATGGCGGGCACGACGCGATCGACCCCGCGCTGGGAACGATCGAGGATTTTCGCCATCTCGTGGACCGTGCAGGGACGTTTGGTATGGAGATCGCCCTCGACATCGCGATCAACGCGTCTCCCGATCACCCATGGGCTAGCGATCATCCCGAGTGGTTCTACATCCGTCCGGACGGTACGATCAAGTACTCGGAAAATCCGCCAAAGAAGTACGAAGACATCTATCCCGTCAACTTCGCGACCGAGGCGTGGAAGTCCCTCTGGTTGGAGCTTCGGCGGATCCTTCTCTACTGGGTCGACCAGGGGGTGAAGACATTTCGTGTCGATAACCCCCATACGAAACCGACAATTTTTTGGGAGTGGCTGATTCGTGAGGTGCAGCAGGACCATCCCGAGGTTGTGTTTCTCTCGGAGGCGTTCACGCGGCCAAAAGTGATGAAAGCCCTGGCAAAGGCCGGCTTCACCCAAAGCTACACCTACTTCACCTGGCGGAACTCCAAGCGGGAATTGGTCGATTATGGAACCGAACTCACACAAACGGACATGAACCAGTATTTTCGCGGGAACTTCTTCGTCAACACCCATGACATCCTGCCCGCCATCCTTCAGGAAGGGGGGCGTCCGGCCTTCCAGTTTCGCGCCGTGCTTGCGGCAACGATGTCATCGTTGTGGGGCATCTACAGCGGATATGAGCTTTGCGAGGCGACGCCGGTGCCGGGCAGAGAGGAGTATCTCAACTCGGAGAAGTATGAGTTCAAGGTCTGGGATTGGGACCGCCCGGGTCAGATCAGCGAGTACATCGCCCGAATCAATGCGATCCGACGGGAGCATCCTGCTCTCCACAAGTACGACAACCTGAGATTCTTCGAGGCATCGGACGACAATATCCTGTGTTACGGCAAGACCCTGGTGGAGCCGCGCGACACGGTTGTCGTCGTCGTCAATCTCGATCCCTTCCACGCCCATACCGCGCGGATCACGCTTCCCATCGAGGAATTCGGCATCGACCGGCATGGGCAGTACCGTGCGACCGAGCTCCTGACCGGAGAGGTCTTTCTGTGGACTGGAGCGGAGCAGGAGCTGACGCTTGATCCGGCTGGGAATCCAGCTATGATTTTCGAGATTCTCCCGAAGGTCCCGACCGCATTCGTCGATCACAGCGTGTAGCCGACCCGCCTCCCTCAGCCAGCGCGATCACCATTCCAACCAGTGCAGGGCGTTTGCCCCACGGAGCTGACACATGATGAAAGTACGAGCGGTGCATGCTGACACGCGATGAGTTCTGGTTCAAGGACGCGATCTTTTACGAAGCACCGGTCAAATCCTTCTACGATTCGACACATGACGGCGTTGGGGACTTCGCCGGGATGACGGAGAAGCTCGAGCATATCCGTGATCTTGGCGTTGATTGCATCTGGCTGCTGCCGATGTATCCCTCGCCAGGCCAGGACGATGGGTACGATATCTCGGACTTCTACGCGGTCCATCCCGACTACGGCACCCTCGACGATGTCAAGGTATTTCTTGACTCTGCGCACGCCAAGGGCCTTCGGGTAGTTGCCGACCTCGTCATGAACCACACCTCGGACCAACATCCATGGTTCCAGGAGGCCGGTGCCGATCCGGCCTCTCCCTATCACGACTAATATGTGTGGACGGATGATCCCCGCCGGTACAGCGACGCGCGCATCATCTTCACTGACACCGAGCCCTCCAACTGGACGTACGATCGGGTGGCGGGCAAGTATTATTGGCATCGCTTTTTCGCGCACCAGCCGGATCTGAACTACGACAATCCAGCGGTCCATCGAGAGATGCTCGACGTCTGCCGATTCTGGCTCCATCTTGGACTTGACGGGGTGCGGTGCGACGCCGTGCCGTACCTGTATGAACGAGACGGGACCAACTGCGAAAATCTTCCGGAAACGCACGAGTTCCTCCGAAAGCTCCGGCGCATGGTCGAAGACGAGTTTCCGGGGACCGTGCTGCTTGCGGAAGCCAATCAATGGCCGTCGGAGGTCGTCCAGTACTTCGGCACGGAGGAGCATCCCGAGTTTCACATGGCATTCCACTTTCCGCTGATGCCGCGCATGTTCATGGCGATGCGGCGGGAGTTGCGAACGCCAATCGTTGAGATCAGGGAATCGACCCCGCATATCCACGAGTCGAACCAGTGGGCGATCTTCCTCCGCAACCACGACGAGCTGACCCTCGAGATGGTGACCGACGCCGACCGGGACTACATGTATTACGAGTACGCCAAGGATCCGCGAATGCGCCTGAATCTAGGCATTCGCCGGCGGTTGGCCCCCTTGCTCGATAACGGACGCCGGCAGATCGAGATGATGAACTCCCTGCTGTTCTCGATGCCAGGCACACCTGTGCTCTATTACGGCGACGAGATCGGCATGGGCGACAACATTTACCTGGGGGATCGCAATGGCGTGCGGACACCCATGCAGTGGTCCGGCGACCGCAATGCCGGTTTCAGCCGCGCTGACTGGGCGCGGCTCTATTCTCCGGTCATCATGGATCCGGTCTACGGCTACAACGCTGTCAACGTAGACGCCCAGCAGCGGACGCCGACATCGCTGCTGAACTGGATGAAACGCATGATCGCCGTCCGGAAACGATACCGGGCGTTCGGCAGGGGCACGATCCGGTTTCTCCACCCGGAAAACCTCAAGGTGCTTGTCTACTTGCGCGAGTGGGAAAGCGAGGTGTTGCTCTGTGTGGTCAATCTCAGCCGTTTCGTGCAGCATGTGGAGGTGGACCTGAGCGAGTTTCGGGAATGGTATCCGGTTGAGCTGATCGGCGAGAATCGCTTCCCGAGAATCGGCGAGCTTCCGTACTTCCTCACGCTTGGCCCTCATTCGTTCTACTGGTTCCGGCTCGAACACGAATGAACAAGCTGACTTCTCTGATCTGACCCGGCCGGAGAGCGGGTGACAGTGGCCGGGCACCGTGGTTGTCATCAGGAAGGCGAGAGCCCCATGGAGATGTCCACCGACCGCGCAGCAGCCATCACCGCCTGGGTACGTCAGCAACGCTGGTTTGGCGACAAATCTCGACAGCTCGACTCGTCGACGTTCGGCTCGTTGGGCGCCGTGACCCTCGACAACGCATCGATCGATCTGCTGACGATCGACTTCCATTTCCGGGATGGGCAGCGCTCTTCATACTTCCTTGCGATCGTCGGTGGATCGGTGTCCGACGCCCAGGATCCCGGGGCGGTGATGGATGCGTTCGAATTACCACAGTTTCGTCTATGGTTCGCGCGCGGCTTCGCCGAGCGGCGCGCGATCGCCTTCGGCGAGCGAACGATGTCGTGGATCCCGGGCCTGGTCGCTCTGTCGCCTGGCGACGGACGTCTTCTCCGTTCGGAACAGAGCAACACGTCGATCCAGTTTGGGGATGATGCGGTTGCCAAGGTCTTCCGCAGGGTTCAGCCGGGCATCAATCCCGACGTGGAAATCATCCAGTATCTGACCGAGCGGACCGACTTTCGCCACGTTCCCCGGCATCTGGGAACGATCACCCTCACCACTGAGCGAGAGGGGGGTGCCGTCACACTTGCCGCCGTACAGGAATACGTGCCGAACCAGGGGGATGGATGGGCATGGCTGCTGCAGCAACTTGGGAGCAGTTCGGCCGCTGCTCAGGATGCCCTGGCGGCGGTCGAGCTTCTTGGGAGCCGGACCGCAGAGATGCACCGAGCCCTGGCGTCGCCTTCCGTCGATCCTGCTTTTGCTCCCGAACGTCTCGATTCGGGGGAGGTCGATGCACTTCTGGTGCGACTCCGGTCCGAAGCAGAGCGGACAATGGCGAGCATTCTCGCGGCGGAGGCGCGGTCGCAGTCCGACGTGCGGGATCTGGGCGAAAGTGTCATGCGCACACTGGAAACGGCGAAGTGGCTCCCCGGCTCGCTGAAGACACGCGTTCATGGGGACTACCACCTCGGGCAAGTGCTACGGACATTGGATGATTTCGTGATCATCGACTTCGAGGGCGAACCGTCGCGTTCCCTGGCGGAGCGTCGCGAAAAGTCTTCTCCACTGAAGGATGTCGCCGGCATGCTCAGGTCGCTGGACTATGCCGTTGCTACTCACGAGCGCTCGAAACCCGGTTCCGGCGCATCGATCAGGTCATGGGGCGTACGAGCCCAATCGGCTTTTCTGGACGGATATCGCGCGTCGCTTGAGGACGACGTGTCGTCACTCGTGCCTCACGAGGCGCACGCATTCCTTGCCTCGCTGGATCTGTATCTCGTGGAAAAGGCGCTTTACGAGATACGCTACGAGCTCGACAATCGCCCACATTGGCTCGAAATCCCACTGAGCGCGCTTGAAGCACTGACCGCCCGGCACCGTATGGTCTGATCCCGAATCGACGATGACGTTGCGTTAACGATGCCAGTCAAACAGCCTGTCCTCCTGTGGTAGAGTGACCGCACCATGGTGCAATCTATCGTCCTCGACGGTCTTCTCCTTCTGATCCTGATGCTGCTCTTGCCCCTGGGGTTCTTCCGGGGAGGGATGAGGGAAGTATGCTCGGCGGCCGGGCTGCTCCTTGCATTGCTGATCGCGGACGAATGGGCGGATCGCTGGGGTCGCTGGATCGCCGACCGAGTGGACGTCCGGAGCGGCATCGCGCAGTTCGTCGTCGCGGTCGCTGTGCTGACGATCGTCACGGCGGTCGTCGGCTACGGGGCCGGAGCCGGCTTTTCCTATCGACCTGGCCCCGGGGGACGAATTTATGGGGGACTGATTGCGCTCCTGATCGGTGCGCTGTTTCTCGGCTCGGTCATGAATTTCGTGTCACGGTTTCTGACGGACGGCACCCATCCGGCCGTGATCGAGGACGCGTACCTGGCACGGGCATTGTCCGTCGGGATTGATTGGGTCTTGCTCGGCGTCGGTCTGATCGTCGTGCTGGCCACAATCCTCGGCATGATCGTACGGGAGCGCGATGCCGACGAGCACGAGCTTCAGGTGCCCTACCAGGTACAGGTTCCACCCCCCAGCGGTCCTGTCCGTCGCCAGGGCGCGGCTCACCAGGTCACCTTGGACAAGGTTGAGCCCGTCGCATCGGTTGACGTGCCGGTGCATGAACGTACCGCCGCTGTGACCGTCAAGCAAGTGCGGCACTGGGAGGAACCACCACCACCGAACCCCAGTGACCTTGCCGCGAACTGGCATCGTACCTGGCCCGGAGGCACCAGGGGCAGCTCGCTTCGAGCGCGGACGGAGTCGAAACCCCCTCCCCGTCCGATGGAAGGGAGTGGACGCCCGGATGACCAATCGAGTGGTTCTCGCGATGCCCGCGTCATCCGGGAATGGCTGGCTGACGACGAACGCAACAAGCCATCCGGGTCGGAAAGGAACCGGCTCGAACTCGACGAGTGACCCGGGTTCAGGCGTCGCGGAATCGAACAGTCCGTGCCCAGTAAGGCAGGCGGATGCCGTCGTCCACGAAGGAGAACCGGCAGAAATCGTCGGCAAAGACGGGCACGAGCAAGCGAGCATTTCTGGCCGGCACGTCGGCTGTCGAAATCACGTCCATGGGAACGTGAGCGTTATTGACGGCAATCGCGGTTGAAGGATCGATCGTCCAGATAGCGCGCACATCGCCTGCCGGAGCGATCGTGACTGCCGCCGGTCCGGCGCCGAGCGTCGCGATGTCCTCCAGTTGCGCTCCAAGGCGGATGCTGGCGCTGTTGGCCCGCAAGGTGATGACCCACCGCGTCTCCTTATCGAGTGGCCCGGCAGCGTTCGACCATCCACGCGGGACCATCGGTGACATCTGGAGCGAGAGGCGGGGCCCCAGTGCGATCGACGTCGGTGACGCGACTGCACCGGTTTCCAGCGCAAGTGATTTGGTGTCGCCGCCGAGCACGAGCGTTCGCTGGACCTGCCAACGCCCACGATAGTTGGCTGGCAGGGCAGCCAGCGCATCCGCGCTCCCGATCACGAGATCGATCCGTTGGCGGAACGATCCCATCAGCCGCGACAGGGTGTCGCCAACCGGGTCCTGCATTGTACCCAGGAGCACGACTGCCCTGCTTCTCCCCGACTCGATCAAGGTGAGTTGCCAATCGTCGTCGCCCGCGATGGTGGCCGTCGGCTGTCGGTTCCCACTCAGCGCGGCAAACCCGGTGCCCCAAACCGCGCCAACCAGACCGCTTCCAACGAGCCATCGAAGCATCGGGCGCCGGGCAACGGCGGTGGGAGAGGGCATCGCATCGACCAACTCGATCCTCCGTGGCCTCAAGACGCTGCAAGAGCGATGGCGTTCATCTGCTCCGGAAAGTCTCAGGATATCGGCGTGAGACAAGGCCGGCGTAAGAGCAGTGACGTGCGGGCCACACCAAAAAGACAGGGGTCCAAAGCGGTCCGGATCCGTTTCTCGACGATATCGACGTCCGAGTCACAGAGGAGAGCGTAGTGTGCCGGGCCGGCGCCGCTCAAGCCGAATCGAACGCAACCGCTGTCACGCAACGCGGCCGGCACGGCCGCGAGCGACGGCACGAGGGTGTACAGGGGAGCCGCAAACGCGTTGTGCAGGTCCGCCTGATCCGGCGGCAATCCAGCCCGCAGGTGACGTAGGGTGCGGTCGATCCGTGTTCCAGGTGACAGATCGTCGGTCGTGATCAAGCCGTAGAGAGTGGCCGTTTTTCGCGGGATTGCGATGTTGGGCACAATCAGGAGAACCGCGCTCGAGATGGCGGGCACCGGTGTGATTCTCGTCCCGGTGCCCTCGACAAAGGCGACCGGGTCGCCAAGGAAGAAGGGAACGTCGCTGCCGAGCGTCGCTGCCAGTTCGGAGAGTTGGTCGTGGGTGAGAGGATGCCCGAGAAGGTGATTGACACTGGACAGCACGGCTGCCGCGTCCGAGCTGGCACCTCCAAGACCGGCAGCGATCGGGATGCGCTTCGTCACCTGATAGCTGAATCGAGCGTCGGTGATGGACCGCGCTTGAAACAGTTGAATTGCGCGGTCGATCAAGTTTAGGTCCGCCGGCACGCCCTCAACGGATGAGGTGCCGTACCGCTGAGCGCCGCGCTGGACACGCAGATCATCATTCAGGTCGATCATGGCCAGAACCGACCGAATCTCGTGGTACCCGTCCTTGCGTTTCCCCAGTATCTCCAACCCAAGATTGATCTTGGCGGGTGCCCGAACGTCCACCGCGGGCATTGACTGCTGCCCGGTCATTGCGGAAGCGCTTCCGCGATCTGGAGCCATTCCTCGAGGGTCATCGTTTGCGGTCGGCGCTGAGGATCGACGTCGATCGAGCGGAGCGTGTCCTCGATCCCGGACTTGGGAGCATCGAGGCCCTGCGATAGTCCATTAGCGATCGTTTTTCGCTTGCGCTGAAACGCCATCGTCGCCAGTTCGAACATCCGGTCGCGGGCTTTCGGCGAACGTTGCACGGCGTCCCTGGTGTTCATCAGGACGATGGCTGATTCGACCTTGGGAGGAGGCACGAACACGTCACGCGGTACGAACAACGCGATGCTCGCATCCGCGGAAAGCTGAGTAGCAAGGGAGAGCAAAGACATGTCAGGTGGCGCCGCGACCATCCGCTCGGCGACTTCCCGCTGGACCATCACGGTCATCCTGGCCGGGGGATTCAATGCCTCGAAGAAGTGCCTGATGACAACGGTAGCCACGCTGTAGGGAAGGTTGGCGACGACATGGTAAGGCCGATTGCCCACGAGGCCAGCAATATCGACGTGGCGAGCGTCACGCTCGACCAGGCGCAACCTAGGACTTTGGCCGAGATCAGCTTCGAGAAACCGCTTCAGCTCGTGGTCGAGCTCGATCGCCACGACTTCAGCCCCCGCATGGAGCAGTTCGCGCGTGAGGATGCCCAGGCCGGGGCCGATCTCGACCACCAGGTCGCCGGTTCGTACGCCGGAGATTGCGACGATCCTTCGGACAATAGAAGGCTCGACAAGGAAGTTCTGTCCCATCGCGCGTGACGGTTGAATCCCTTGCTGGCGGAGAACTGCGAGCCAGTCGTCTCGTGATCGCTCGTCGAAACCAGCGGACGGAATGGATGAACGGATCACTGCCATGCCACCGCCATCGTTGCACTCTTCTCCAGGAGGTCCACCGGCCGCAACCGATGCCACGGTTCGTTCCAGAACGGTCGGCGGCACGTGGCCGTGTTGAATTGTGGACGCTGACGTGTGACCTTGACGGGCTCGTGAGGCGTTCCTGCCGGACCGCATCGGTCGCCGGAGCCGCGCCAGCGTACACTATCTGAGCGTCGAGGGCGTGATTCCCGATAAGCTACGGTCGATCCGGGGAGCAAGTGTGAATGTCGGTCTTTCTTCGCAGTGCGGAAGAATCGAGAATACAGGGGATAACCTACCATCTGGTCCCACGAGCTGTCTGGGATTCGCAACGACACAGCCCGGAGTACCTTCCGGAAGCCTTTCCGGTCGACGGATTCATCCACTGCACCAATGGCCTGGATGAACTCATCAATGTAGCCAACCCGTACTATGCCGATGATCCGCGAGAGTTTGTCGTGCTTGCGCTGGAGGTGACGCGGATCTCTGCACCGGTACGATACGACGACCCCCATCAGGGTTTTCCTCATATATATGGACCGCTGAACACAGACGCGGTCGTCCAGCAGACTTCGGTCGAGCGATCGGGGGAAGGAACGTTTGTTACCATCGCGGGCTGATCCCGCTGCGTTGATCGTATCCACAGTCGACTCGACCAGGTGATCGATGATTTCAGATTTCGGCATCCGCTCGTCTAATGTTTGAAGCAATAGGCCGAATATGCGGAAACCATCGATATGTGGTAATCGCGGTATGGGCATTGCTCATTGTCCTGGCGCTCCCTTTTCTGCCCCGAATCGAAGAGCCGCTCAAAGTCGGAGGTTTCAGCTCGGATACATCCGAAGGCTCACGTGCGGCTGTAGTTCTTCAGCGTGAGCTTGGCTTCAGTCCCTCGTCGATGGTGCTCATCTACGAGAGCGACACGCTGCCTGCGACCGAACCGGCATTCCAGGAGCAGGTCGCTGATTCGCTCGCGAACATCACTGACCTTTCGTTTGTGCGGGACGTGGTGCT
>CADCWJ010000154.1 GCA_902806365.1 uncultured Thermomicrobiales bacterium | reverse complement strand
GGCGTTGGCTCAGCCAGCGGATGTCGATCTCGATACCATCCTGCGCTGGTGCGCGAAGGCGCGAGAGTACCCACCCGCACCCGACGAACGAGGGCTCGACGAGACCACACTCACAGAGGTCCCCGGATGGCTGCACGGCGCGTATCCGAAGCTTTTCGAGCGCGAGCAGCTGCGCGAGCGGTTGAACTTCTATGACATGTACGGGGAGCTCGCGCTCTACGCACACCACCCCTTGCCTGACATACGCGAAGCGGCGCAGGACCGCATCGCTCGCCTGCTTTCCGGCCATAACCATCTCGATGGACTTGCCTGGTAGGTCGTCTCGTCTTCGCGCCTACTCGAGACATCGTGACCTGCACCCGGTTCTGGGCGCGTGAGTTGGCTCAAGTCCGTCTCGGCCGACACCGTCGTCGTACATACGCGGAACGGGCGGTCTCGCCGGCGAGAAGGAGCCCCCGGCCTTCCTAGGCCGCCCGATTCTCCCCAACGCGCCGGACCGCACCACGCCGGCACGTCAGTTCCGCACCGTGGCGATGAGCACCAGCCGAACGCCGGCGCACACTTGAATCCGCCCGCTGCGATGCTTCACGGCGAGCGGATTGTTGCATGTTGGACAGTCGATACTTGACGTGCTCACGCCGTTTATTAGGCCAACCACAAAGGAGGCGCGGTGACGACGTTGACTATCCAACTGATCTGTCAAGGGCTCAGCGGTCGGCAGGGTGGGCTCCACCTTGGGCTGCAGCGCGGGTCGGAGGTCATCGATCCGGTCCCGGCAACGGCCGGATCGGTCCATTTCGCGTTGACCGTCGAGGTGACCCCGATTGGCGATGGCGGCGCGTTCGATGCTCGCGGGCCGTATGTGCACGGCCGGCGCGGCGACCGGTTTCTGTACCTGAGCTGGGGCGAGCTCGATCGCGACGGCGCGTTCGGGATGGTGATGCGGACGAAGATCAAGCTCGAACCCATTGAGCCGGACCTGGTCGTCCGTGCCCTGGAGTCAGGCGCCGCCTTGCGCGGGACGCTGTCGCTCGTCGATGCAGCCGGAAAGCCGGTCACCGGGACGGTGCCGTCGGAGCGCATCGAATGGGCGATCGTTCCCGGCGCCGAACCGGGATAGGCGTTGGGCGCAGTCCGAAATCGGACTCGGGGCGTTGTAGGAAACGACAACAGCCCTCGTTCCGTTCCATTTTCCCTGCCGGTCACGTGCGCCATGGTGACCCTCTACCGTCCGGCGCCGCACGAGCGACGTTGACATCCAGGCACTACGACTGTACTGTACGTACACTACGTCGGGGTGGAGAGCCCACCGTACGTTCAGCTATCGCTCGAGTTCCACCGGGAGGGGTCACAATGAACAGCACGCGCTTTCGGCCACGGCAACACAGGGCGCGATATGGTCCCTTGTCCGTCGCCCTCGCGCTCGTCGCCTTCGTGCTCGCCGCCCAGACAGGGTCTGTCCTTGCGGCCGAGGGGGTGCGCACCGTTTCCATTGGTGAAAGCAACAGCGAGACGCAGCGGCAGGAGATCCTGGGCCTGCTCAACGCGAGCGCGGCCGACCAGGAGGTGACGGTCAGCGTCGCCGAGACCTTCCAGACGATGGAAGGCGTGTTCGATCTCGCGGGTGTCGACAGCGCCTATTCCTCGACCGCGCTGACGTGCAACGCCGAGGGTTCCGGCATCGATGTGTTGACGCGGAACATCGAGGTCATCCCGCCCGAGCTGTATGCCCTGACGCTCCTGACGGCGGGCATGAGCGACGTTCAACTCTCCGTTGCCGCACCGACCGACGCCCCTGCGCTGGGCATGACGGCGATAACCGGCGTGTTCAAGACGTGGGACCTGGCGGCCTGCTCCGCTTCGGGCGCCGATCCGGCGCGACGGCAGCTCGCGGTCGAGCAACTGGCGCTGGTCGCCGCGATCGGCGAGGACCGCGAAGCAATTCGCGAAACCTCGCTTGTAGTCCTCGATGCCCAGCAGCAAGTGATCGGCAATCAGCTCACGGCGGGGGAGATCGATGCGATCGTGGCCGCCGAAGCCGCCGAGAGCAACCTGGAACTGGGTGATGAGGATCGGGCGGCGGTGACCGGGTTCCTCGGTCGGCTCGCCGGCACCCCGATCGATTGGGGCCGCTTCGCCAACGGCTGGACCACGGAGTTCGCGGAAGACGGGTCTGGCGTGGTGCTGGCGGCCAACGCCGCTCCGGATGGTGTGGGCGGCGCGACCGGAGGGATTCCGGCGGCACCGGCGGTCGAGACGCCAGCACCGACCGCCACCCTGGCGCCGACAGCCGTTCCGACCGCAACCGTGACGCCGCGCTCCACGCTTGTCCTGCCCCCCGCGACCCCGCCCGCGATCGCCGGCGACGCGCCGTCCGCCCCAACCGGGACGGTGACCGAGAGCGGCCGTGAGAGCGTGAAGCGGTTGTGGCCGCTGGCCGCGCTGGTCCTGCTTGGAGCCCCGTTGCTCGGGTTCCTGATTCGCCGCAGGGGGGCTGGCAAGCTCCTAACTACACTGAATGCCCGCCGCCAATCGCTCAGTGGTGCACGCCGGACGGTGGCAACGCGCGAGACGCGCCGGCCGGTCATGTCCCAGCCGGCGGGCCAGATCCGGAGGGTGAGGATCAACCGCGACATCGCCCGGAGCTGATCTTCAGGCGCCCTACTGCTGAACATTGGCAGCCGAGCCCGGATCATCGCACGATGATCCGGGCTCGGCCGTTGGCGTTGATGCAGGCGCCGGGATGACGTCCGATCCGCTGGCATCCCACGCCGCCAGGCGCCGAAACGCCCTGGTCCGGGCCAGACCGTGCAGAGGCACGATGCCGCTTACCGATGCCGCTTACCGATGCCGCTTACAACGCGGGCATGCATGGCTGGTTCAACGACCGGCCGCGACACGCTTTAGCGGGCCAGCGGAGCGACATCGACG
>CADCWJ010000153.1 GCA_902806365.1 uncultured Thermomicrobiales bacterium | reverse complement strand
GGCAATGCCCGCTCGGCAGCTACCCCGGCAAACAAGGTCGCGACCATATAGGCAGCCTGTTCAGCCGGGGACAACGTGACCTGGAACCGGCGTCGTTTCTGGAACTCCTCATCTGACTCATCGCGACCAACCGGAAAGCAGGTGATCCCATTCGCCTCAATCGCGGAGCACGCCTTGGGCGTGCTTGCGAAGGCGACCTCGTGCCCGCCCGCTTCGAGCGCCCGGGCGACGCCGATCAGCGGATGCCAGTGCCCGGCTCCGGGCTGGCTCGTGAACAGGATGCGGATGGCAGGAACCTCCCTCGGCGGATCGCGCGTATGACACACCTCCACCGGGGTGAGCCACATGCGTGTTTGGATTGTGGTCGGGGTCCCTGATTCCCGAATCCTACACGCTTCTACCCCTCCCTGTATCGGCCACAGGCAACGCCATGGAAACGCCTCCCGCTGATGCTGGCCAGAGCAAAGCGGTCAGTAAGCAGGACGCGGGCCGTCGGGCCGTTCCGTGATGCGGGAAGAGCTACCAGCCGTTACTCCGGGTCGATCTCGAAGATCGTCTCGATCTCGACGGCGACATCGGACGGCAGCGCCTGCAGCCCGACGGCGGAGCGGGCATGAACGCCTCGCTCCCCGAACACCGCGAAAAAGAGCTCGGACGCCCCATGGACGACCGCCGGGGTATCCGGGAAGCCAGGCGCGGCATTGACCATCCCGAGCACCTTGACCACGCGCCGGACCCGGCCCAGATCACCCAGCACCGACTTCGCCACGGCGACCTGGTTGATCGCGCAATCGCGGGCGGCCGCGTACCCCTCCTCGACCGAGAGCACCTCGCCGACGCGGCCCGTGAAGCGAGGGTCGCTCGGGGTCGAGCCGGAGAGGTAGAGCAGGTTGCCGGTGATGACGCCGAGGGCGACGGCGGGGTGAAACGTCGTCTTCTCCTCCAGGGTGATGCCAAGTTCCTTCAGTCGTTCATCGGGATGCGCCATCGCCGGTTCTCCAATCCATGGTTATGTCGCAAGAACGGCGCGAACCGTTTCGAGAACGATCGCGTCCTCACCATCCTCCAACGTCTGCGGGTTGAGCGCGAAGCCATCCTCGCCCAGGGGCCAGACGGCGATCCGGGGATCGCGATCCCAGAGTGCCGCTACGACGGTGTCTCTGT
>CADCWJ010000152.1 GCA_902806365.1 uncultured Thermomicrobiales bacterium | reverse complement strand
TCCGCTCGTGGAACCAGTGCGTACTCGACTACGCGGTCCGGTTCTGGGCTGCAGCGATGCTTGGCAGCTCGCCGAGTTCTACGCATGGTTGCTGGGATGGCGAGTCGTGGATCGCTCGGAGAAAGTCCCAGGCGGGTGGGCACTGGTCGAGTCGCCGTCCGGGGACCAAAAGCTTGAGTTCCAGCGCGAGGAGCCGTTCGTACCGCCGGTATGGCCGACTGTCGCCGGCCAGCAGCAGATGGGCATGCACTTGGACATCGCCGTCGACAACTTGGGGGATGGACCGGATCGACGCACCCGCTTCTTCGAGCTGCTCGACGACGCCGTAGCTCGAGGCGCAGAGTTCGCAGACCATCAGCCGCAACAGGACCGCGTCGTTGTCATGCTTGATCCGGCCGGACATCCGTTCTGCTTGTTTCCCGGGAGAGACTGACACTCGACGAGCCGCGCGTGCGCCCGTTGAAGTACGTCTCGGCCGATGGTGAGGGAGGACGAACCTGACGTTCAGCCAGGACGAACGTGATCCCATAATCACGTTAGTGGCGGGCTGCTGCGCCGCTGATCGCCGGCCGCGCGTGATGCTTCGACGACAGGCGCGTGCTCCAAGAGCGCGTCTCACGCCTGATCGTCAAGATGCGGGGCTACGGCCTGCTGGCCAAGACCCCTCGTGCCCGACGCTATCAAGTCACCCGCTACGGCCACCGCGTCATGACTGCGGCGATCACCCTCCACGACCACGACTACCTGGTCCGCTACATGACCGCGGCCTGAGCGAAAGCCGATCCTGTCTCTCGCGACGCGCAAAATCATCGAACGTCCTATTGCCGGACGAAGGACACGACGTCCGGGCGCAACGTTCCAGGTGGGGTCAGCAGCCGGCCCCCGTCCGCCATGCATCGGGCCTGATGCAACACGCCGGATACTGGCGGAACCGCGCCTACGGTCGGGCCGGCCCGAGCCTCGAACGAGGGCGGTCTCGCTCAGGTCAGGGTCATCTTCGGGTCAGGCGTGGGAGGAGGAAGTCGAGCTCGGCCCGCATCTGGCGCACCCGCTCGTCGATCACCATCGACCCGTGGCCGGCGTCGAAGCGGTACAGCTCCACGGTGCCGCCCCGGGCCTGCAGCGCCTCCACGTAGTTCATCACCTGCTGGAT
>CADCWJ010000151.1 GCA_902806365.1 uncultured Thermomicrobiales bacterium | reverse complement strand
GTTGCCCGAGTTAGTCACCATTGCGCGAGGACGGCCCGGGCAATGTGCCCGGGCCGTCCTCGCGTGCTTCGCATCGCTGGCGATCACTGCCCGGGGTCAATTCGTAGTCGGTCAAGGGCTGGCGGCAGCCAAGTCCTGGCAGCCCCTTGCCGTTGGATCCGCGACAGCGTTCGGAGGCCAGTCCTTGTAGCCGCGTCACGCCTCGCCACAGTCCATCAGTTCGGCACGTCCTTCACAGGGCAAGAGGCACCGTGTCGGTTCTTCCTGGTCAGTTCTTCCTCCCGCCGCGCACCGCTCGGCGATCGCTGTAGGTCTTGTCCGGCATGGTGTGTTGTTGGGATATGTCGCGCGGCTTGGGATCTGACCTAGCCCTCAAGAGGCGATCGCAAAGGGCGAATGGACCGCGTGATCTGGTGCCAGGTCTCGGTATTGGGCCTCAGGCCGGACCGACGCTCCGGTTTCTCCCGCTTCCCAGGCCGCGCTCCCCGGGCCGAGCAGGCTCTCTAGCGCCTTGCACAGCGCTTCCCCAGCCTCCACTCGCCGCGTTCGACTTCGGAGACTCACCACTCCACGACGCGCCGGGACCTCGAAGACTAATTCGTCCTCGCCCTCGTAATGTCCTAGCAGACTCTGCAAGGCATGCAGGCCCGCCCCGTCCTGCCACCACCCGTCATGACGAGGCAGGGTGACCCGCATCGTCCCCCGCGCCACTGGCCGGGCCTGGGACGAGGAGATCGTTTCGCTGGCTTGTTCACAGACCAGCTGCCACTGCTCGCCGCGGCGCTCCGCCTTAGCCTGGACCTCGATCACCGCGTCCTCGATCCAGAGATCGAGGTGGCGCTCGTAGCACTCGGGGAATGCCACGAGCTCCATCGACCCGGTCAGGTCTTCCAGCGTGACGATGGCCATGGTCTTGTTCGCCTTGGTCGTCACCCGACGAACGGCGGCGATCATCCCGATCACCTTGACCTGTCCCGGCCCCTCTCGCTCGTTGATCGCCGAGATCGTCGTCACCCCCGGCGCGACCACCATTCCCTGCCCGAGGACCGCGTTCAGCGGGTGGTCGCTCAAGTAGAGTCCCAAGAGCTCCTTTTCCCACGTCAGGTGCTCCCGGCTCAGGGCACGGCCGGCTCCCTGCGTCGGCAGCGTTGTCGTTGCCGGTGGCAGGTCGAGTGAGACGACCTCCGGAGCGAGCTCGAATAACCCGATCTGCCCCCGAGACGCCGCCTTGTGTCGGCGCTGTCCTCCCTCGATCGCTCGGTCCAGCGCCTCGAGGACGCTCGACCGTGGGCCAAAGTCGTCCAAGGCACCCGCCTTGGCCAGCGACTCGATCACACGGCGGTTGACCCGCGTCCAGTCCAGCGCACCACAGAAGTCGTCTAACGAGCCGAACGTCGTTTCGAGCCGTTCGGCCCGGGCATCGAGAATGCCCCGGAGGGCCGCTTCGCCGGCGTTCTTGATGGCCAGGAGTCCGAACCGGACCGCCTTCGCACCGTCGGGCCCCCGCTCGACGGTGAATCCGAGGTCGCTCGTGTTGACCCGGGGCGGGAGCACGGCGATCCCCGCCCTCCGGCACTCGGCGAAATCAGACACGATTTTGTCAGGGTTGCCGATATCGGTGGTCAGCAGGGCGGCCATGAACTCGACCGGGTGGCGGGCCTTGAAGTACGCCGTCTGGGCAGCGATGACCGCATAGGCGGCGCTGTGGGCCTTGTTGAATCCATAACCCGCGAACCGCTCGATCAGGTCCCAGATCTTACCCGCCAGCGTCGCCGAGATCTGGTTCTCGCCACATCCCGAGACGAATCGCTCCCGATACTTGGCCATCTCGGCGGGGAGCTTCTTCCCCATCGCCTTCCGCAGCCCGTCACCCTCGGCCATGCTGAAGCCAGCCAATACGTTCGCCTGCCGCATCACCTGCTCTTGGTAGAGCGCGATGCCGTAGGTCTCGGAGAGGACCGGCTCCATCAGGGGATGCGCGTATTCGATCGGCTCCCGACCATGCTTGCGGGCGATGTAGTCAGGAGCCAGTTCCATCGGCCCCGGCCGGATCAGGGCCATCAGGGCGATCAGGTCCTCGAAGCAGGTCGGCGCGACGTCGGTCGTCATCCGGGTCGTCATGCCACCTTCCAATTGGAAGATGCCGACCGTCTCTCCCCGCCGCAGCAGTGCGTAGCTCTCCTCGTCGTCGAGCGGGATCGTTTCCAGGTCGAGGTCGTGGCCATCGCGGTTGACCAGCTCGACGGCCCGCCCCAGGACCGAGAGCGTCTTCAGGCCGAGGAAGTCCATCTTGAGAAGGCC
>CADCWJ010000150.1 GCA_902806365.1 uncultured Thermomicrobiales bacterium | reverse complement strand
GGAATCTTTCAGAAGCAATAGGGGAGATCGGGGCGTGCAAAGGTCCTGTCGTCGTGCTTGCGTCCGGAGATCCCGGCTTCTTCGGTATCGTGCGGCTGCTCGGCGAGCGGTTCGGATCGGAGGAGTTGCGCGTCCTTCCCGCTGTATCTTTCGTAGCCCTCGCGTTTGGTCGCGCCGGGCTTTCCTGGGATGACGCTGTGGTCGTCAGCGCGCATGGCCGCGACCCGCGCTGCGCCGTGAACGTCTGCCGCGCACATCCGAAGGTTGCCGTTCTCACGGCGCCAGGGTTCGGTCCTTCCGAACTCGCCGCGGAACTGGAAGGATGGAGTCGTTCTTTCGTCGTCGCCGAGGATCTCGGCGGGCTGGATGAGAGCGTGTTCCGGGGTGATGCTGGGGAGATCATGGATCGAACCTGGCGCGACCCGAACGTGGTACTCGTGCTCGACGAAGCGCGCACATCTAACGAGAAGGGTTGGATCTCGACCCGCATCGGGAGCCCGCAGCGGTGGGCGCTCCCTACGGTGGCTTTCGAGCACAGATCAGGCATGATCACCAAACCCGAAATCCGCGCCCAGGTTCTCGCCCGGCTCGGTCCCGGCCCAGGCGACCTCGTCTGGGATGTCGGTGCTGGCAGCGGCTCCGTAGCCATCGAGTGCGCCCGCCTCGGCGCCGCCGCGATTGCCGTCGAACACAACCCGGAAAGCTGCGCCCGCATCCATCGAAACGCCACCCGCCATGGCGTGAGCGTGAGCGTGGTGGAGGATGCCGCTCCCGGGGCCCTTGCCAATCTTCCCGAACCCGACGCCGTGTTCGTCGGGGGATCTGGTAGAGATTTCGAGGAGATCATCCAATACTGTTCATCTCGGGCGCTACGTTCGGTTGTCCTTACGCTCGTCGGGCTGGAGCGCGTCGTCCCGGCTGGGGAAATTCTCGAAAGTCGCGGTATGAAAGTAGAGACGATCTGCCTCCAGTCTTCGCAGGTGAAGAGCGTGGGGAACCTGCACCGTCTTGTCCCCGAATCGCCAGTATTCGTCGTTTCGGGTGTGCGGGAGGAGCAGTGATCGGTCTGATCGCCGCCACCGCGAACGGTCGCCGAAACGCCGCCCATCTCGCCGAAGCGTGGCCCGACGCCCGTTTCTACGAAGGTGGGCCCAAAGAAATGCTCGGACGCGCATGGGCGGAGTGTGATGGGATCGTGGTTTTCCTCGCGGTCGGGGCAGCCGCACGACTCATCGCGCCGCTCCTCGTGGACAAGCGCAGCGATCCAGGCGTAGTCTGCGTGGACGACGCTGGCCGGTTCGCCGTCGCGCTCATTGGCGGTCATCGAGAGACGGAAGGAGCGAATGTACTAGCCGAACGGGTAGCCGAAGCCCTGTGCGCCGAGCCTGTTATCACCACCGCGAGCGACAGCCTGGGTGTACCGGCGCTGGATTCTCTGGGTGCGGATCTCGGTTTCGAGATCGAGGAAGGCTCGGATCTGGCATCGGTAGGAGCGGCGATGGTATCCGGTGAACGCGTGAACCTGGTTTCAGATCTCCGCTGGCCCATCGGCCCTCTGCCGGAGAACGTAATGCGTACGAACGAGCCGGAATCGCCCATGATCCTGATCTCCGACCGAACCACGAAAGTTCCGCATCCATCGGTCGTCTACCGGCCACCATCCCTCAAAGTCGGTGTCGGCTGTAGCCGGGG
>CADCWJ010000149.1 GCA_902806365.1 uncultured Thermomicrobiales bacterium | reverse complement strand
GGATCAGCATGACCTGCACGAGCCGGTCACCGTCACCATGGACCATTACCTCGTCCCGCGTCTGGAGCGACAACCGCTGGCCCTCCAAGAGGGCCGATGCCGTCCTGTACGCCTCGTTGGCGATCACGTCGAGGGAGACCGGCTCGAGTTTGACCAACTCACCCAGCCCTGCCGCGTCGTTGCGCGCCAGGACGAGCAGGTCGTCGATCAGACGCCCCATCCGGGCGCTTTCGCGCTGGACATCGCCAAGCGCTTCTCATATCTCACCGGGAGAAATCGCCCGTCCGGACCTCAATTGTCGCTGGAGCACGTCGACGTTGCCGCGGATTGAGGTCAATGGCGTGCGGAGCTCGTGCGAGGCATCGCTGACGAACCGGCGTTGGACCATGAAGGCGGCCTCGATCCGGTCGAGCATGGTATTGAAGGTCATCGCGAGGCGGCTCAGCTCGTCCCCGGTCTGCGGAACCTCGAGCCTGCGGGACAGCGAGACGCGGCCATCGCTGGAGCCGATCGCGTCCGCCGTGCGTGTGAGTCGCTCGACCGGCGAGAGGACCCGGCCGGCCAGCAACCAGCCGCCCCACGCCGCCATCGAGATGCCGATCGCCCCGGCGATCTGCAGCACCTGATCGATCTGAGTCATGATCCGGCCCTGCGATCCGAGCGACTCTCCAATGAGAACGATCTTGACGATGGTGCCGTCGGCAGGATCAATGAACGGATGGGCAAGGACGCGAGTCTTGGAGTCATCGACGACAACGGTGCCGAACTGGGTCGACCTTGCGTCGAGCAGATTTTGCTGACGGATGGCAGCGTTCAGGTCCAGAGGAACCTGGCTGAGGGCCCCCACGGCTTCCTGAAACTCGCCGGTTTCGGGTATGTACACGCCGACCCACAAGCCTGAAAGCTGAAGGTTGGTAAGTTTGGGCGTGAACGCCAGCAGTTCTTCGCGTGGCGGCTCACTGCCGCGTCTGGTTCCTTCTTGTCCCATGAAGATGTTGGTCTGGCTCACGATCTCATTCTCGGCCAGGAGCAAGCGCTGGTCGACATCGGCGTCAAGCGCTCGCGCGAGGAGAATCTGCAGCGCCACGCCAGAGGCAACGAGAACGAGAATGAGGACGCTCGCGTACCAGGCGGTGAGCTTGAACCGGATCGAATGGTAGAATCGCGCGTCGAGGTCGTTGCTCTCGGCGCGGAACCGACCCTCGTCAGCGCGTGGATCAAGGCGCATGGGTTGCCGGGGTGCCGCGTCGTCCGGGTCATTCCGTCCGCGTCCGGGCAGGATCCGCTCCCACAGGCCGATCATCAGCCTTGCCGCATCACGTAGCCAACCCCGCGCACGGTCTGGATCAACCGCGGCATGTCGTCGACCTCAAGCGAGCGGCGC
>CADCWJ010000148.1 GCA_902806365.1 uncultured Thermomicrobiales bacterium | reverse complement strand
CGAGAAAGGCATCTCCGCTATGACCACTTCCACCGCACTCGCGATCCGGGCCGATTGGGAACGCTCGATCCTCGCCGCTTCTCGCGACGATACCGCCCTCATGCTCACGGTCTCCGCGCAACGACCGGCCCGAACTCAGGCCCGCGACCGTGCCCCGATCGATATCGCCTTTGTCCTCGACCGCTCCGGATCAATGGGCGGTGGCAAGATCGACCTCGTCAAGACGGCCGTGATGGAAGCCATCCGTCATCTGAATGTCGACGATCGCATCGCCATGGTCGTTTTCGACCACGAAATCGAAATCCTTCAACCGTTTGCTTCCCTGAGCCGCGTCGTCCGCACCACCATTGGCGACAGGCTCCGGACCTTGGAGGCCCGGGGGAGCACGAACCTCTCGGGTGGCTGGCTCATTGGCTGCCAACAACTGGCCGAACACATGCCACCCGCCCGCGATGCTCGCCTCCAACGCGCGATCCTCCTCACCGATGGCCAAGCCAACATGGGAATCACCGACCCCAACGAACTCGCCCACCACGCCAACGCGCTCCGGCAGCGTGGTATCGGCACCACGACCATGGGAGTCGGCGTCGGCTTCGATGAGGTCCTGCTCACGAGTTTGGCCGAAGCGGGAGGCGGTAACTTCCATTACATCGAACATGAATCCCAGCTTCTGAACGTCTTCGAGACGGAGATCGGCGGACTGACCGAGCTTGCCGCTCTCCGGCCCCAGATCGAGATCACCCTGCCCCCCGGCACCCGCGGTGAGCTCCTCAACGCGTTCCCCAACCAACGCCAGGGTAAGACGATCACTATCGACCTCCGCGACCTCGTCGATCGTGACCATGTCGAGCTCGTGATGATGGTCACCCACCGCGGCCGTGTCTGGGGCAACACCGTGTCCCTCGGCTGCACCGCCCGATACACGGATCCCGACTCCCGCGAAGTCCGCACATTGGCGATCGACATCCCGCCGCTGACCCTGGTCGCCGATAGCGATGCGGGCGGTGCCCCAGTGAATGACGCCGTCGCGATCGTCCGCGCCCTGGAACAGGCTCGCCTGGACCAGCGGGAAGGCCTCCGGCTTGATCGCGCGGGACGCTTCGCCGAATCCCGCCAGAGGTTCGCCATGTCACATCAGCGCCTCCGCGAGGCCGCGGCGGACGCATCGACCAGGGACTACGTGGGCGTCAGCATGGATATGATCGTGGAGTTGCGTGAGGAATCGGCCCGCTCACTCGATCTCGCCTCGGCTCCACCCTCCCCGCTGGAAGAACGCGTCCACAAGGAACGTGCGGCTCGCCACGCCCGCTCCTCTCGCGGCAACCGAGATCCACGCCCCTAAAAGGGCCTCACCTGCGATTCCCCCAGGCAGATCCTGGCCGGCACGGGATACCCAAACGCGCGGCGGTCGACTCGTCACCGTCGAGTGACCAGATTGCCGCGGTCTGGATGCTCCGCTTGGGACACGTGTTAGCGAGTCGGGGATGGAGCACGCTGACGAGCTGCCGTGATGGCATGGGCATCAGGACCCGCCACACCGTGGTCGGGTTGGCTTCCGGGAGCGCAGATCAGGTGAGTTGGGCGTTCTCGTCTCAGAATTCGCCGCCGCCGAACTCACCCCCGAAATCGCTGCCGAAGTCTCCGGCGTCGAATCCCGCGTCGCCTCCGTCGGTGCCGGCATCGGCCCCATCGGCACCTTGGTCGGCGTCGGACGCCTCACTGCCGTCCTGGTTCCCCTCGTCGGACCCGCCGTCGTTGAAGATCGCATCGGCGACGGCGGTGCCGACCACGACGCCGGCGATGCTGCTGAGGAAGCTCGCGCCCATCAGCCCGCCGAGACTGATCCCTGCCCCGCCGGCATTCATGCCGCCGAAGGAACGCTCCAGCGTGCCCGGGCGGCGCAGCTCGGCGCGCGTCGCCATCCGGGCGAGCGACCGCGGGTCGTCACGGTCCGTCCGCTCCTGGGGAGGCAGGTCGTGACTGAGGCCCTCCAGCACCAGACGGCGCTGCTCGGGCGTGAGTTGGGTGAAAGCCTCGGCGTGCGCCTGTTCGATCGCTTCCGGAGGAGCGGTGCGGAGCAGGTACCGGTAGCGTTCGACGGCCTGTTCGTCCGTCAGAGGCCCCGATGATGGGGTGCTCGCAGGCCGCGAGTCGTCGCGTGGTTCGG
>CADCWJ010000147.1 GCA_902806365.1 uncultured Thermomicrobiales bacterium | reverse complement strand
GCCACCCCCGCCGTGGCGCTCCGACCCGTCATGCACTAACATCCAACCCGGACCACCTCAGGGCGGCCGGCCACGATGACCGTGACGCAGGCGACATCGCCGGACCTTCAGAGCAGATCGACATGCGCCTTGCAGCGTGAGACCGCCCCCAGTTTCGTTCCATTCCCCCCGAGTCACTTGGAGGGGAACCACTCCAAGATCCGCGGCCGGCAAGGCCGGCTGCCCATCGGGTACGCCGACGGGCCGACACGCGCTACGGCTCTGCCTCACATCCCGACGTCGCGGGAAGTTGCTTTGTCCTGATCTGATGCCATACCAACGGGCCAGTGAGGTGCCGCGACGCGGCTGGCGCTGGGCTGGCCTTTGGGGGGTGGCGTTGGAGCAATCAAGCAAGACCGCGCGGGATCTCTACGAGGAGATGAAGGCGAAGCCGACGCGACCGCGTTTCGGCTTTGGCCGGAAGCCCATGCTGATCAACATCGATCTCCAGAAGGCCTACACGGCGCTCGGCGAGTTCGCGACGTCCTACGAGACCGACCCCAAGCAGCTCGACTACGTGAACGAGCTCGCAGAGCTCTTCCGCGAGAAGCGCCTTCCGGTCGCGTGGACCTACGTCGCGTACATGGAGTCCGGCGAGGATTGCGGCGTCTGGGGCACGCGCACGAACACGCCGGACTCGTTGCAGAACATCAAGGTCGGCTCGCCCCGATCGGAGTTCGATCCGCGGCTGAAAATCGACCAGTTGCGCGACATCGTCGTGAACAAGCGCATGGCGTCGGCCTTCTTCGAGACCAACATCCCGTCGCTGATGGTCTGGCACCGATGCGACAGCGTCATCCTGACGGGCGGGTCGACCTCGGGTTGCGTGCGCGCCACCTGCGTCGACGCGCTGTCGCGCGGTTACAAGGTCGCGGTTCCCGAGGAATGCGTGGCCGACAAGCACGAGAGCCCGCATTTCGCGAACCTCTACGACATGGCCGTCAAGTATGCCGACGTGGTGCCAGTGGCCGACGTGATCGCGTATCTGAAGTCCCATTCGGGAACGAACGCGTGAGCGGCGGGCGCGCCGGCGACCCCGGCCTTTATGACTACTTGCCCTACAAGGGCCGGCCGAAGATCACCTGGCCGGACGGCGCGCAGATCGCGGTCTGGATCGCGCCGAACATCGAGTTCTACGAATACGAGCCGCCGAAGAATCCGGTCCGGACGCCGTGGGGGCGACCGCCGCCGGACGTGCTCGCCTATTCACACCGCGACTATGGCAACCGCGTCGGTTTCCGGCGCATGCTCGACGCGATGGACGAGGCCGGCTTCCGTGGCTCGGTCTCGCTCAACGTCGCCATGTGCGACCATCATCCCGAGATCGTCAGGATGTGCGCCGACCGCGGCTGGGAGTTCTTCTCCCACGGCGTCTACAACACGCGCTATGCCTACGGGATGAGCCCGAAGCAGGAGCGCGCCATCATCCGCGACTCCGCCGAGACGATCCGGAAGTGGACCGGCCAGAGGCTCGACGGCTGGCTCGCGCCAGCATTGTCGAATAACACCTGGACGATGGACCTCCTCGCGGAAGAGGGGCTCCTCTATACCTGCGACCTGTTCCACGACGACCAGCCGACACCGATCAGGGTGAAGTCGGGCCGCCTTGTCAGCGTGCCGTACTCGCTCGAGATGAACGACACGATCGTCTACAACACCAACAGCTACGATCCCCGCCATTACGGGACGATCATCAGGCGGCAGTTCGACCAGCTCTACCAGGAGGGTGCGAACTCCGGCACGGTGATGTGCATCCCGCTGCACCCCTATCTGGTAGGCCAGCCGCACCGAATCGAACCTTTCGCGGATGCGATCCGGTACATCGCCGGCCACAACGAGGTCTGGCGCGCAACAGGGCGCGAGATCGCCACGCACTTCCTCGATCACCACTACGATGATTTCGCCTCCGCCGGCGCGGCGCAGGCTGGCTGACGGGAGCACGCCGATGCCGCTCCCCAACGACCACCTCCAGTACCCGCGCCGCAAGCATGGCATGGACCACGACCTCTACGCGTGGTCCGACCTGTTCAACCGGCCGAAGGCCGCATGGCCGAACGGCGCCCGCGTGGCACTCTGGGTCGCGCCGCTCCTTCAATGGTTCCCGATCAACTCCACGGGCAAGCCTTTCCGGGCGCCGGGCGCGCTGACCATGCCCTACCCCGATTACAGGCACTACACGAACCGGGATTACGGCAACCGCGTCGGCATCTTCCGCATCCTGGATGTCATGTCGGAGCTGAAGATCCCTGGCTCGGTGGCGACGAACGCCGCGTTAGCCGAGCGCTATCCTGGCCTGATCAGGGAAGTCGTCGGGCGCGGGCACGAGATCGTGGCGCACGGGCTGGACATGGACCACCTCCATTACGGCGGCATGCCGGAAGCGGAGGAGTCGGACCTCGTCCGCCGCTCGCTCGATATCCTCCAGTCCGCCTCCGGGCAGCCGGTCACAGGCTGGCTGTCGCCCGGCCGCTCGCAATCCCATGCGACGCTCGGGCTGCTGGCCGAGAACGGCGTCGCGTATGCCTGCGACTGGGCGAACGACGACATGCCCTTCCGGATGACGACCCAGAAGGGCCAAGTCTGGGCGATGCCGTTTGCGCAGGAGACGGACGACCGCATAGTGATGCTCGACTTCAAGCACACGGAGGACAGCTGGCTCGGCCAAGTGAAGGACCGCTTCGACGTCCTCTACCGCGAGGCGGCGGTGTACGGCGGCCGGATCGTGTCGATCCCGCTTCACGCCTGGGTGGCGGGCGTGCCGTACCGGATAGGACTCGTGCGCGAGGCGTTATCGTACATGGCGGGTCACGAGGGCGTCTGGGCCGCGACCGGTGCCGACATCCTCGCGGCCTTCAGGGCGTCGACGGAGGCTTTCCATGGCTGAAGCCCCGAGCTCGCTGTTCGACAAGATCTGGGACCGCCACCTCGTAGTCGCGCGCGAGGACGGTCCCTCGCTGCTGTATGTCGACCGCAACATAATCCACGAGGGCTCCTTCCACGCCTTCGCGAACCTCCGCAGCCGCGGCATGGCCCCGCGCCGGCCGGAGCAGATGTTCGGCGTGCCGGACCATTACGTGCCGACACATGGCCGCCGGGCCGAGGACGCGCCCACGGAGGAGATCGCCCGGATGATTCGGGTGTTCGACGCGAACATGCGTTGGGGCAATGTCCCGCACTTCTCGCTCGCGGACCGTCGGCAGGGCATCGTCCACATCATTGGGCCGGAGCAAGGCATCACGCTGCCGGGGCTCACGATCGTGTGCAGCGACAGCCATACCTCGACCCAGGGTGCGATAGGCGCGATCGCCTTCGGCATCGGCCAGTCGGAGAGCGCGCATGTCATGGCGACGCAGACGCTGTGG
>CADCWJ010000146.1 GCA_902806365.1 uncultured Thermomicrobiales bacterium | reverse complement strand
TGGGCGATCCTCGCCACCATGTCCGTGCTGTTCCTGATCGGTGTCGCGGTTGCCACGGTGTCCGAGCAGAGCGGCAACGATCTGCTGACGGTGGCTGGGGCGCACCAGGGCACCGAGGTCAATGGCCAAACCGCTCCCGGCGGCAACATGGAGGGCAAGGAGACACGGTTCGGGATCAACGCCTCCGCCTTGTTCGCCGTGATCACGACCGCCGCATCCTGCGGCGCCGTCAACGCCATGCACGATTCGTTTACCCCCCTCGGCGGCATGATCCCGTTGGCCAACATCGGGCTGGGCGAGGTGATCTTCGGGGGCGTCGGCGCCGGGCTCTACGGCATCCTGATCTATGCCGTCGCCGCGATCTTCATCGCCGGCCTGATGGTTGGGCGGACGCCCGAGTATCTCGGCAAGAAGATCGAGCCCTACGAGGTCAAGATGGCGATGCTGACGCTGCTCGTGCTGCCGCTCGCGATCCTTGGCTTCACCGGGGTCGCCGCGACCACCGGGTGGGGGCTCAACACGGTCTACAACCCTGGTCCGCACGGGTTCTCGGAAATCCTCTACGCATTCACTTCGGCGACCGGCAACAACGGGTCGGCCTTCGCCGGACTCGGCGCGAATACCCCCTTCTACAACTCGACGCTCGGGATGGCGATGCTGATCGGCCGCTTCCTGATGATCGTGCCGATCCTGGCCCTGGCCGGATCGCTGGCCGCCAAGAAACGGCTGACCGAAAACGCGGGCACGTTCCCGACGACCGGGCCACTCTGGGTCGGTCTTCTCGCCGGCGTGATCCTGATCGTCGGCGCGCTGACTTATTTCCCCGCCTACAGTCTCGGCCCGATCGTGGAACACGCCCACATGAACGAGGGCGTGACGTTCACCATGAGTGAATCGGGCGGCGGGGAATACGAGCTCGCGCCGGCTGATGCGCGGACCCAGTCGTTCGTCGAGCAGCCCTAACCCGTCGACTTTCACACGCAGGATTGCTCGCGCGTTGGTCGCGCACAGAAGGACACGAAGATGGAACAGGCGCTGGCGTCGAATGGAAAGATGGTGTCGGCTGACGCCGTGGCCGGAGTCGCGGACCGCGCCGATCTCCCGGCCCCAGGCAATGCACTCCGTCCCCGGGCGCAGTCGGGGTCATCGGGTGATGTGCCAGGCCGTCAGCCGAAGCGCAACCTGTTCGACTCGCGGATCGTCGGATCGGCACTGGCGGAGGCGTTCCGCAAGCTCGATCCGCGCCATGTCGCGCGCAATCCGGTGATGCTGATCGTCGAGATCGGCGCGCTGATCACGACATTGATCCTGCTTGCCGATCTGCTCGGCGTTGCCGATTCCGCCGATGTCGCGATCGAGGCCGGCGGGCGCTGGTTCGTCGCCTGGATCACGGCCTGGCTCTGGTTCACCGTGCTCTTCGCCAACTTCGCGGAGGCGATGGCCGAAGGGCGGGGCAAGGCGCAGGCCGATTCCCTCCGGAAAACGCGGACCGGAACGATGGCCAAGGTGATCGTCGGCGGCACTGGCGACCGGATCGGGCAGCGCATCGAGGAACGCGCATCCAGCGATTTGCACCTTGGCGACATCGTTCTGGTCGAGACCAACGACATCATCCCTTCGGATGGCGAAGTCATTGAGGGCGTCGCCTTCGTATCCGAGGCAGCAATCACCGGCGAGTCGGCCCCCGTGCTCAAGGAGCCGGGCACGGATACTTCGTCCTCGGTCACGGGCGGAACCCAGGTCGTCTCCGACTCGCTCAAAATCCGGATCACCGCCGAACCCGGACAGACTTTCCTCGACCGCATGATTGCGCTCGTCGAAGGCGCCTCACGGCAGAAGACCCCGAACGAGATCGCGCTCAATATCCTGCTCGCCGGGCTGACGATCATCTTCCTGATCGTCGTCGTCACGCTCTCGCCGATCGCTGCGTACGCCGACTCGCCGGCGTCGTTGACCGTGCTGATCGCGCTCCTGGTGACGCTGATTCCGACCACGATTGGTGCATTGCTCTCGGCGATCGGGATTGCCGGGATGGACCGCATGGTCCAGCGAAACGTGCTGGCGATGAGCGGGCGAGCCGTCGAGGCGGCTGGCGACGTCGACGTCCTGCTGCTCGACAAGACGGGCACCATCACCTACGGCAACCGGATGGCGGCCGAGTTCATCCCGGTCGCGGGTGTGTCGCCGGAGGAGCTGACGGCCGCGGCCCTGCGTTCCTCCCTGGCCGACGACACGCCGGAAGGCAAGTCGATCGTGACCCTGGCCGAACAACTTGGGCAGAAGGCCGACCGGAGCGTTCTCGATGGCGCCGAATTCATCCCGTTCACGGCGGAAACGCGGATGAGCGGGATCCGGGTCGACGGCCGGGAGACGATGAAGGGTGCGGTCGACGCGGTTGCCCGCGTCGCGACAACCATGCCGTCCGACATGCGCGCGGCGACGGACCGGGTCGCGGCAGCTGGAGGGACGCCGCTCGCCGTGATCGACAACGGCCGCCCGCTGGGGATCGTCTATCTCAAGGACACGATCAAGCCCGGAATGCGAGACCGCTTCGACGAGCTGCGGCGAATGGGCATCAAGACCATCATGATCACCGGCGACAATCCGCTCACCGCCAGGACGATCGCCGCCGAAGCCGGTGTGGACGATTTTGTCGCCGAGGCCAAGCCGGAGGACAAGATCCGGATCATCCGCGATCAGCAGGCAGAGGGCCGTCTGGTGGCCATGACCGGAGACGGGACGAACGATGCCCCGGCCCTTGCCCAGGCCGATGTCGGGCTGGCCATGAATACCGGAACCGCCGCCGCCAAGGAGGCGGGCAACATGGTCGATCTCGATTCGGACCCGACCAAGCTCATCGCGGCGGTTGGGATCGGCAAGCAGCTCCTGATGACGCGCGGCGCCCTGACCACGTTCAGCATTGCCAACGATGTGGCCAAGTACTTCGCGATCATCCCGGCGATGTTTGTGCTTGCCTACGGCGTCGGTGAGGACGAGGGCCTC
>CADCWJ010000145.1 GCA_902806365.1 uncultured Thermomicrobiales bacterium | reverse complement strand
GGATATCCGCAACACGGTATCGGACACGTGCTCGATCAACGACGGGCCATTCCGACCCTCAGAATCATATCGAACGCTGCCACACTACCGGGCCGTGGCGTTGCATGAAACGGGCCACCCATCGACCCCTCCGAACCCCCGGAGCCGAATCGCAGTCGTCAGCGTAGGACTGTAGCGGGTCACAGGAGTGGACAGCGGCCCAGCCCCTCCCCGGTCGCCTCCCGTCCCCTTGTCGCGGCATGCCGCATGCGCGGAGCGTCCGCGGCGCGGCGATGCGCCATGGGTTGTCCAGGACGAGCCAGCACCGGCCACTTCGGCCGGGTGTCTGATCGACTGTGATATGACGCGTGAAAGGATGCTGGAATGGTGCTTCGACCGGAGGCGACGTCGCCGCGAACGGGCGGGATGAGGTGGTCCGGGCTCCTCCTGACCATCGTGATGCTGTGTTCTCTGGCGGGGGTTGGCCTGCAGAGGCCGATGGCCGCCGCCGCCCAAGCCGATGCCGCCCAACCGGCCGGACAAGAGGTCAACGTCGAGCTGATGCTCGATTCCTCGGGCTCGATGGCGCAGGAAATCCAAGCTGGCGTGACGCGGATCGACGCGGCCAAGGCCGTTCTCACCGAGGTCGTCACCGCGGTGCCGGACGATCGTCCGAACCTCAACGTCGGGTTCCGGGTCTTTGGCCACCGTGGGAATAACACGGAAGCGGGTCGCGAGGAGAGCTGCCAGTCGTCTGACTTGACGATTCCCATCGAGGGGGTCAACAAGGAAGACTTGCAGGGCCAGGTCGACAGCTACCAGCCGGTCGGTTGGACGCCGATCGCCCTATCCCTCCAGCGGGCGGCCGACGATTTCGAACAGTTCCCGGCTGACGACACGCGCACCAACGCCGTGGTCCTGGTCACCGATGGCCTGGAGACCTGCTCCGCGGACCCCGATGATCAGGATGCCAACAACGCGGCCGTGTGTGCCGCGGCTCAGTCGCTGGCGGACAGCCCCGGCAGTCCTACCGTCTATGTGGTCGGTTTCGGTTTGACGGCCGATGAATTGACCGTTCTGCAATGCATCGCCGACAACACCGGTGGCCAACTGCTCGGGGCAAACAGCGCCGAAGAGTTGCGAACGGTCCTCTTCACGTTCCTGGAAGAACTTCAGGTAGTCGCCTCCACCGGCGTGTTCGAGGTCGAAGCGATCAACGGCCTGTTCCCGTCCGGCTCCTTGACCTGCGGCGGCGGGGGTGCGACCGACTCCAACCCT
>CADCWJ010000144.1 GCA_902806365.1 uncultured Thermomicrobiales bacterium | reverse complement strand
CTCCCGCCCGGCAGCTACACGATCTTCGAGGACCGCCCCTATACGATTCCGACCGACTATCTCTTCTGCGGGTTCAACAGCGATGCGCCGGCGGATTACAAGGCCGTCAACGCAAGGCTCCAGATCGCGCTCGACTACGGGGAGACCCTGACCTGCGTGGTCTTCAACATCCCGGACGAGCTGACCGAGGAGACCGGCACGATCCTGGTCCGGAAGTACGTCTGCGAAGTCGAGAACCCGCCAAAGGGATACGACTGGGAGAGCGAGTGCCGCCTCAGTGACGAGGGCGCGAGCTTCACCATTAGCCACTTCAACGAGGAGATGAAGGCGTTCGGCGAACGGACGACGGGACAGGCCAACCCGGACGGCCTGCTCCGGTTCTCGCAGTTGGTGCCTGGCACCTATGAGCTCAAGGAGGTCGAAACCAGCTGGTGCCACGCCGAGTCCAACAGCGTCAATGGCAGGGGTGAGGTGGTGGTCCGGAAGAACACGTTGTCGGAAGTCTGGATCTACAACTGCGTGAAGCCGAGCATCCCGCCCAACACGGGCTCGGGCGACGCCGCCCCGATGCTCGACCCGCCGGTTGGCGCGGGCGGCCCTGGCGCGGGGACGGTGGCGATAAGCCTTGCCTGGCCGGTGCTCGCGGGGGGTGTCTGGCTCGTGCTGCGGCGCCGGATCGGGCCGGCACCGGCCGGTATCAGGTATCGCCGCGCCGCGTAACGCGCGGCGCGAACGAGGGCCGGGCCGGGATCACTCCCGGCCCGGCCCTTCCTGGTGTTCGGCCCGCATCCACGCGGGGCGGGGAGGGTGACCATCGCGATGCGGCGCATCCATGTCATCGGCGGTCCCGGTAGCGGCAAGACCACGGTGGCCCGCCGCCTCGCGCTGGCGGCCGACGTGCCATGCGTCGAACTGGACGTCATCGGCTATGACAACGGTGCTGGAGCAAAGCGACCCCTGATCGACAAGCTCACGGAGGTCGACCGGCTCGCCGCTCAGCCGTCATGGGTGGCCGAGGGGATGTTCCTGTGGTGGACCGAGGCGTTGTCACGGAATGCCGATATCATCCTGTGGCTCGATCCGCCGTGGCGAATCGCGGCAAGCCGGATCATTCGCCGGCACGCAAGGGCGAGTCTCGCCGGAACGAACCGGCATCGCGGGATCGGGAGGCTGGTCCGATTCGTGATCGCGAGCCGGGCCTATTGCCACGGTCCCGCCGCCATCCCCGTGTCCCGCGACGATGATGGCGCGGTCACCCGTGCCGCGACCGAACATGCCCTCGAACCGGTTTGCGCCAAGGTCGTCCGGTGCCGCCGCAACGAAGACGTGGAAGCGTTCCTCGCCCGGTGGAGCGATGCCTTGTAACGTGCGTCCCTCCGCGGAGCGTCCGATGCGGTCATGACGATCGCCTGGCGAACCGTCTTGTCACGCGACGATGACGAACGGCAGGACCGGTTCCAAGGTGATGCGATCGGCGGCTGGCGCGGGTGTCGCCCGGGGCGCGGGCGTGGCGGCGGGGGACGCGGGCGTCGCGGCTGGCACCGAGACGGGCGGCGGGTCCACGAGCACGCCCATCCCCGCCAGCACGAACCCCGCGACCACGAGTGGCAGCACGAGCAGCCCCACGATCCACAGTTCCCGGTGACCACGTTTCCTCGCTGCTGGTATCCGGTTCATCGCTTCTGCCCTCATTGCCTGCGCGCCGCCGCGCGCGACGCGGCGTTCCATGAACCTCCCAGCCCAAGGGAGGAGCTGTCGCTCACTCCGTCTCCCGTGTATAGCCGATCCGGGCTCGCGAGGTGTGCATCGCTGCACGGAGACCGTCACGAATTCGCGGTCTGCTCGCTCAGAATAGCCGCCAGAACCGGCAGCGCGATGTTGCGTCCGGAGACGATTGCGACGAGATCGCCCTCCACATCAGGGATCGCGCCGGAGCGGAT
>CADCWJ010000143.1 GCA_902806365.1 uncultured Thermomicrobiales bacterium | reverse complement strand
CCATTGACGACACTGAGATATTTGCTTGGTTCAAACGTTGCGGGCTCAGCCATTGGTGCCTCCTGTGCGAACTGTCGTTGACCTCCATTATAGAACAAATGATCGTAATTGCAAGATGTCCTTGACTCCCGCGTCAACGCGATCGATGGGCGACAGCAGCACCGCCTCGCCGCGAAGAGCCGCCGCGATGACCGTGCTATACTTCGTTTCGTTTGTGTGTACGGACACGTGAAGAGGGATTGGCGCGTGAGGCTTTCGTGCCTTCAGGAAAATCTGCAGCGAGCTCTTGGACGGGTGAGCCGGGCGGTCGCGTCACGGACCGCTCTTCCCGTCTTGAGCAATGTCCTGCTCGCTACCGACGAGGGAAGGTTGCGGATCGCCGCAACGAACCTGGAGATCGGCGTGACGACCTGGATCGAGGCGGATATCCAGGAAGAGGGTCGGATCACGATCGACGCCCGCCTCCTCAACGAGTTCGTCAATACGCTCCCTCCGGGAAGCGTCGAGCTCTCGATCGAGTCGGCCCGCCTTGCGCTGCTGCTGCAATCGGGCCGGGACAAGGGGTCGATCAATGGGATCGACGCCGAAGACTTCCCTGTGATCGCGACGATCACCGATGACAGTACCGTGTTCGAAGTCGATGCCCAGCAGATTCGTGAGCTCATTTCCCTGGTGGAGTTTGCAGCCGCCTCGGATGATTCGCGCCCGGTCCTGGCCGGCGTCCTGACGCGGTTCGAGCAGGATCAGATCATGCTCGCGTCGGCCGATGGCTTCCGCATGGCGGTCAATGAGGCGACCCTTGGCGCCCCGGTGGAAGGCCGGCATGACATCATCGTTCCGGCGCGTTCGTACCGCGAGCTGGCGCGCATCATCGGGGACTTCGACGGGAAGCTCCGGCTGGCGATCACTCCGAATCGCAGCCAAATCATGGCCCGGGTCGGCGACACCGAATGGGTGTCACGGTTGATCGACGGAACGTTTCCGGATGTCAAGCAGATCGTGCCAAAGGAGTTTGTGACTCGACTTGATCTCAATCGGGAGGCCCTCCTCAACGCCGTCCGCCGGGCAAGCTATTTTGCCCGCGAGAACAACGATGTGGTCCGCCTGGTGATTGCTCCCGGCGAGGACGATTTGACGCCGGGGAGTGTCGAGGTATCCGCGAACGCGGCAGAGCGTGGCAACAGCCATAGCTTCGTCGATGCCAGCGTAAGCGGCACCGAGGTTCAGATTGCGTTCAATGGCCGGTATCTCGCCGATGTACTCTCCGTCCTGAAGAACGGTCAGGTCACGCTCGGCCTGAACGGTACCACCCAGGCAGGCATCGTTCGTCCCAGCGGATCCGAGTCCTATACCCACGTCATTATGCCCATGGTGATCGGCGGGCAGTAACGACCGATGTCCGGACGGCAGTGGTGATGTACCTCTCGAAGCTTACCCTCGAGCAGTTTCGACCGTACGAGCGGCTCGAACTTTCCGTCCCCCCACAAGGCATGCGCATCACGGGGAGAAACGCAAGTGGCAAGACCAGCGTCCTTGAGGCGCTGGTCTTGCTTTCGACGATGCGGTCTTCCCGGGCGACGTCCGATCGCGAGTTGGTGAGGTGGTCGAGCGGCGTCGAGTACGGCTTGCCCCCTTACGCGCGGATCGAGGGAATCGTGCAAACTGCCGCGAACGAGCGCCATGCGATCGGCGTCTCGATCGAAGTCGATGCGGGAAGGGAGAACCACTCCCGGAAACGGTACCGGCTCGACCAACATGCGACCCGAGCCCACGACCTGATCGGCGTGCTCAAGTGCGTCCTGTTTTCTCCGGAGGATGTCCTGCTCGTGTCGGGGCCGCCAGCGGAGCGGCGCCGGCAATTCGACATCCTTGCCTCCCAGATCGACCGGTCATACCTCCAGGCGCTGTCCCGCTTCGGGAAGGTGCTTTCCCAGCGGAACAGCCTGCTCAAGTCGTTCGCCAGGGAACGCGTCCAGCCCCGGGATCCCCGGGCGATCGCTGAGCTGACCTTTTGGGACGAGCAGTTTGTCGGTCCGGCGGCTTACCTTGTGGCAGCGCGGCTTTCATCGGCGGCGAGGCTGTCCAGCATGATCGCGCAGCGGTCGGCAACCCTGATGGATGGTGCCTCGATCGAGTTCCAATACGTTCCAAAGATGAAGACGCCGGAGGCGCGCGAGGGCGAGAGTGGCGCCGACACTCGCCGGCGAGTCGTCTCGGCGCTGGCCGACCAGTTGCAACTGGCGCGGACAGACGAGTTCCGGCGTGGATTGACCCTGGTGGGTCCACACCGGGACGATTTCGTCTTTGCACTCGACGGCCGGGAATTGGCGCTGTACGGATCCCGAGGACAGCAACGGCTGGGTATTCTGGCGTACAGACTCTCGGAAGGAGACCTCATCGCCGAGCTGACCAGCGAGCGCCCAATCCTTCTCCTGGACGATGTTCTCTCCGAACTCGATGGTGTACATCGCGACCGTATACTTCGCGCCGTGCTTGCCGACAACTGCCAGGTTTTGCTGACATCCACCGACGCCTCGCTCCTGGACAATGCGGCGCTCCGTCACCTGCCACTCATGATTGCGGCAGACGGCGCGGTGGAAGCCGCCTGAGCAGCGGTAGCCCGTCCGAAGTGACGACCAATGACAAGCGCCGACCTCCTTCGAGGCCGGCGCTTGTCGTTCAGGATTGGCTGGGGTGCAGGGATTCGAACCCCAACTACTTGATTCAGAGTCAAGCGTCCTACCGTTAGACGACACCCCAACGCGCGGGCGCAAGCATAGCATGGACAGCGCTGCCCATCAACGAATCAGCCATCCGCCGCGGGCGGCCAATCCCCGCCGGAACGGTCCTGTTCGGGCTTCCCAATGTGAGCGACCATCGCCTCAGGAAGTTCGAACAGGACACCATCCAGTGAGCCGCGCAGCCCGGCAAACGCGGCAGAAATCGTGTTGCGGGCCAGCATGAGCGCCGTCACCGGCCCGGTGCCTCCGGGGACGGGGGTTATCGCCGCTGCGATCCCCAGAATGGAATCGAAATCCGCATCGCCGACGATGGATCCTCCTTCGGTGACATTGACTCCGAAATCGAGCACTGTCGCGCCTGGCTTGACCATGTCACCGGTAATCAATCCGGGGTGACCGGCGGCGACGCAGACGATATCCGCGCCCCGCACGACAGCGGGAAGGTCGATCGTCTGCCGATGACAGAGCGTGACCGTGGCATGACGCTGAGTCAGCAGGGTCGCGAGCGGGCGTCCCACGACATTGCTTCTCCCGACCATGGTGACCGCCGACCCAGGCAGGCGGATGTGGTGAAAGTCGAGCAGCTCCAGCCCTCCAGCCGGGGTGCTTGGCCGTAGCGAGGGAAGACCAAGGTGCAATCTCCCCGCGTTGGTCGGTGTAATGCCATCGACATCCTTCAAAGGCGAGAGGTGTTCGAGGATCGTCTCGGCGGAGAGATGGCCGGGCAGTGGCATCAGCACCAACACCCCCGTTACCTCCGGTTCCTCGTTCAGCCTTGTCACCGAGGAGATCAATTCGGACGTGGTGATGGTGGCGGGCAGCTCGATCGCCCGATGCTCGATATCAACCTTCGCGAACGTCCGGATGATCGACGCCCGATATGCCTCCGCCGGTCCATTCCGGCCCACGAGCAGGGTCGCCAACACCGGCGGTGGCGCCCCCAGGCGGACAAGCTCCAGCCGAGCGGCGGCTATCTCGGTACGGAGCCGGCGGGCAAGCTGCGAACCCTTCAGGATGCGGGTCGACACGGGCTGGTTTACGACGTCTGACGCAATTTGTTGCATAGGCGGATATGCCCTTCCCCATTGGCCGACGGCGTTCTCCGGGCCGCTACGGCCCCGTCAGGGCAAGTATAGGGGCGTGACCCCTCGCGAACCGTCAGCAAGCCCGGGGTTAGTGCCACCAATTCGCCAGTTTCCATCAGTCCTGACAGACCTCCGACGCTACTACGCGGAAAGTGGCGTTTCCCTCATCCACTATCACACCCAACGGGGACACCGGGGAAAGCTATTGACAGTCTGGCAATACGGCGCTATCCTCTCGTGTATTGGACGGTCGGTCGTGACCATCCGGCAAGAAAGCGGGAAAGTGGTTGTGCAGGGTTGCACATGCACTGCTCGCAACGGAGGCGGGAAATGTTCGAGCGGGCAGACGCGGACTTCGGCTCCACACTCAAGCGGTTTCGCGAAGCGCGGCGTGTTTCACAGAGCAAGCTCGCGGAGCGGGCCGGCTTTGATCACTCCTACGTCAGCCGTCTCGAGAGCGGCGCCCGGACGCCGACCAGGGATGCGGTTGTGCAGCTTGCCCAGGCGCTCGACCTGACTGAAGTAAATCAGGACGAACTACTCGCGTCGGCGGGCTTTCTTCCGCGCGAGGTGTCCAGCCTCCTGTCAAGCGAACCGGAGATCACCGAGGTTCTTTCGCTGCTCCGGAACGATGACGTCCCGGAGGCTTATCGGGACTCGATGCGCCAGGTGCTTCGCCTCCTCGCCGAGCAGGCCCGGCACGTCCTGCGCGATGGCGGAACGTCCCAGGGAGATGTCGTCGCCGCCTGACATCGTCCGGGCGAGAGGCGCTCCCGCCGGCGCCTCATATGCCCGGGGTGGCGCCGAGTCGCTTTCTGCGTCATCGGGCGTGCAAGAGCCGTTCTGCGTACGCGGACGCTGGGGGTGCGAATCCGGGTGTCGGGCTCTGGGTGCGTTCCGGTATGGGGTTGAGGTTCACCGCGAGATCGGTGGTACTGTACGTACACCACGGAGCGGACGGGGCGAGCATGTCCCTTGAGGT
>CADCWJ010000142.1 GCA_902806365.1 uncultured Thermomicrobiales bacterium | reverse complement strand
TGGATCCGGGACATCGGGACGAGCTGGCGCGTCTTGACGAGAACGCCGTGCTGCAGATCGACCTCCTCGTCCCGGATCTCGTAGCGCCACTGACGGTAGCGGATAGCCGGGCCGACGAACGCCCAGATCAGCGACGGTACGATGATCGCGAGCGCGATCGCGGTCGGCCACAACCACGCCCGCTCGAGAATCCGGATCGCGGCGTAGGCGGCGGCTCCGAGAATCGCGGTCCAGATCACTGATTGGATCAGTTCCGCGATCAACCACATTCGCCGTGCCCGGGGATCGAGCCGGTAGCGTGGCTCGGAAAGCCGGTCACCCGCGTCGACTCCCACATCCCTCGTTGGCGCGGGCCACCCGGCGGCCACGGCTGGCTGGCGCAACGCCTGATGGGGCCAGGTCTCTTCTCCTTGCCGGGAAGGTACGGACGTCGGGTCGGACATGTCTCTCCTGTAGGAAGCGATCCGCCGGACACGCACTGGCGCCGGATCCGGATGTGAGCATCAACGAGGCAGCGAGGTGACGGGCCGAGCGGTCTGGTGCTCCCATCACCGGACGGGTTCCGCTCGGGCATTCATGATGTCCGGATCAGAACGCGACCCGAGGCAAAGGGAACTTTCTCCGGGTTCGCGCCGCCAGCGCTCAGGCATCGGCATCGTACTCATTTATGATAGGGGTTGACGTACGAGCGCGCCGGACGATCGGCCACGAAGGATGAGGAACACGGGCATGAGCGAACGACCGGAGTCCGACCCCGCCGGAGACGCCGCGTCGGAGGTCCCCACAGATCTCCCGATCGGGGACGCTGTTCTCCCCAGCGAGGAGCGGACCGAAACGGCGCCCCCGCCAAAACGGGTCCTGGTGATCCAGGCGCATCCCGACGATGTCGAGTTCGGCAGCTCCGGCACGATCGCGCGCTGGGCGAGCGAGGGCGCCGAGATTCACTATTGCTCGATCACCAGTGGCGACAAGGGCAGTGCCGATCCGGAGATGACCGGCGTCGCCCTAGCCGCCATCCGGGAGCGGGAACAACGCGCCGCCTGCGACATCTTGGGCGTGACGTCGGTCATCTTTCTCGGCTACCTCGACGCTACCCTGGTCCCGGATCTCAACCTCCGGCGCGAGCTAACACGCGTCATCCGGCGGGTCAAGCCGGACGTGTTGATGTGCATGGACCCGACGATGCGGTATACCGGGAAGGGCTATATCAACCACCCGGATCATGTGGCGGCTGGGGAGGCATCGCTGGCGGCGGTGTTCCCCTCGGCCCGCGACCGGATGACGTTCCCGGAACTGCTCGACGAGGGGCTGGAACCGCACAAGGTAGCCGAGGTCTACCTGTTCGCCGGGGAGCATGGAGACATCTGGGTCGATATCTCCGCCCACATGGAAACCAAGCTCGCCGCGCTCAGGGCCCATGCCAGCCAGGTCGCGCACTGGGATCCGACCGAGATGGTCCAGAACTGGGCCCGTGAGACGACGGGGCGGCACCCGGACAAGCCGGCGGACTTCGGGGAGTTTTCCGAAAGTTTCAAGTACTTCAAGCTCGATTGAGGCAGTCGCCTGATCCCCTGGACGGCGCGAATCAAGGAGTGCTCCGTGATGCAACGAACCATCGGCGTTTTCATCGCCAACAAGATCAAGGACGAGATCTTCGCCAAGCCGACCCCGGTCGAGGAGGACGATGGACACGACGTGGCGCCGGTTGCCTACGAGGA
>CADCWJ010000141.1 GCA_902806365.1 uncultured Thermomicrobiales bacterium | reverse complement strand
TAATGCTGGCCCACATCCAGCGCCAGCCGGTTCCTCCCTCTCGCAGAGCACCGGGGCGGCACATCCCGGAGGAGCTCGATGCGATCGTCATGCAGGCGATGGCGAAGGATCCGGCCGATCGCTTCCAGACCGCTCGTACAATGTCGCGGGCCCTGGCAGGTGGAGCTTTACCGGTGCTGTCGACGACCGCGATTTCGACCGTGCCAGTGGCGTCCCATACTTCGGAGCGACCGCGAGAAACCATCGCCACGATTGGCGAGCGCGCACCGCAGCCGTGGCCGGCACCTTCGGACAGCGTGCCATCGTCCCCTCGGGTGACGCTTCTCCCGGCGCGAACCGGTTCGCGGCTGCGGCGTGCCGCCGGTGGCCTGCTCCTGCTTCTCACGCTGGCGCTGGCCGGCGGGGGCGCGTACGGCGCGAGCGAGTGGTTCGGACGCGACAACGGTGGCCAGGATGACGGGGCTCCAGGCATCCGCGGTCTGGCGCCGCCTGGCACGCCAACCACGGCGCCGACGAACGAGGCTGCGCCGACGAACGCTGATCTGGGCACGGATCAGCCAGCCGGGTCGGTGGACGCGACCGTCACCACGGCTCCGGCGGGGACGAACGACCCGACCTCGATCCCCCTTCCGACGCGAACAGCGACCGAAACGGCGCCGACCCCGGGAACGCGGCCACAACTGACGGCGGTGCCAGCGACCGAGGCGCCACCAACCGCCGTTCCGCCAACAGCCATTCCGCCGACCGCGGTGCCGCCGACCGCGGTGGCGGTCGAACAGCCGACCATCGCGCCGGCGACTGAAGTGCCGGTCGAACAGCCGACCGTCGAACCAGCCGGTGGCCCTTTAGATCAGCGTGGGCAGGGCTCCAATCTTGCCAACCGCGCATCGCAAGGGACAGGGGCGAACCCCCAACCCACCCAGCAATCGGGCGCTTCCGGGAGCGACGTAGTTTCCAGAGGATCGTCATCAACAACCGCGCAGGGTACCGGGGGGGCGCAGCCTCCGGGCGCGATCACGATCGATTCCAAGGATTGGAAGGGTGAGAAGGCAGGAAAGTCGTCGGGCCAGGACTGGACGGTCGTTGCTCCGGGCGAGGACGCCACCGCCCGGTTCGATGTGGACGCGGCGCCTTCCGGTGGCAATTTCGAGGTGTCGATCGCTCTGGCGGTTGTCGATGGCAGGCAGGGTCCCGTGCGAATCCTGCTCAATGGGACCGAGCGGCTTGAGATTACCGATCCGCTGCCGGTGATTTCCTCCGGTGTGGACGGCCAGTCCCTTGGCTCACTCGTCTTGACGGTGCCGTCCGCGTTTCTTCAGGATGGACGAAACGAGATCACGATCGTCAATGGCGCCACGTCGGAAACAGGTGACGACGACGATAATGACGATGACGCTCCCACGTCTGGCTCGATCGCTCTGGGTGAGGCGATCGTCACACTCGACGAGGATCCTTGACGACACATGCTCCAGGAGAAGAAATGACCGCGACGACCCTGCCGACGACCGTGAACGATGATCTGCGCCTTCACTCCGACCATGCTCCGGCCGAACACGTGATCGACCTGCGGTCTGACACGGTGACGAAGCCAACTCCGGAAATGCGCGCGGCGATGGCCGAGGCGATCGTGGGTGACGATCAGTACGGGGAAGATCCGACCGTCAACGCGCTCGAATCACGAGCGGCGAAGTTGATGGGCAAGGAGGCCGCCGTCTTCGTGCCAAGCGGAACGATGGGGAATCTCACGGCGCTGCTGGCGCATTGCGGGCGGGGTGACGAGGCGATCATCGGCGACGAGTCGCACATCCTCTGGTACGAGAGCGGTGGTCCGGCCACGCTCGGCGGGATTCCGCTCTTCACGGTGCGGACCGATCGGCTCGGGCTGTTCGACCTCGACCAACTCGAGGGCGCAATCCGGACCGACCGGCCCGGGTATCCCCGCAGCGGAGTGGTCTGCATCGAGAACACCCACAACCGGTGTGGAGGCGTCGTCGTGCCCATGGCGTACATGCGGACGATTCGAGACCTGGCGCACGGGCGCGGGGTAGCGGTTCATTTGGATGGTGCCCGAATCTTCAATGCCGCCGCCTATCTCGGCATCTCGCCAGCGGCGATCGCGGCCGAGGTGGACTCGGTGCAATTCTGCCTGAGCAAGGGGCTGGGCGCGCCGGTTGGCTCGATCGTGGCCGGAGCCGGGGAGTTCATCGTCTCCGTCCGCAAGCAGCGCAAGGTGCTCGGCGGGGCGATGCGCCAGGCCGGGGTGATCGCGGCCGCAGGGCTTCTCGCGCTCGAAACGATGATCGATCGCCTGCCGGAGGACCACCAGCGGGCGGGCACGCTGGCCACGGGCCTCGCCGGCATCCCCGGCGTTTCTGTAGACCTCGAAACGGTGCACACCAATATCGTCGTCTTCAAGGTGCCGTCCGGCCTCGATCAGCGCGAGGTCGCGGCGAGCTGCAAGGGACTCGGCCTGATCGTCTCGGACTACGGCGCGCGGGGGCTGCGCATGGTCACCCACTACGAGATTGGCGATGGCGAGATATCCCGCGCGATCGAGATCGTCGGGACCGCCATCGACGGCCTTGCCAGCCGGAGCAAGCGGCGTGCGTGACGCGGGGGAGCGGAGCCTGGCTCGACCGGGGGGATTCGTCGGGGCACGAATCGCCCTGGGCGTCAGCGGCGGGATTGCCGCCTACAAGGCGGCCGACCTTGCAAGCAGGCTGATCCGCGCCGGCTCGACGGTAGACGTGATGATGACAGACGGAGCGACGCGATTCATCCAGCCGCTGACATTCGAGGCGTTGACGGGGCGCGCTGTATTTTCCGATGTCTTCGATGGCTGGAAAGATGGATCGGCGGGCCACGTTTCGCTGGCGCGCGATGCCGATGTGGTGGTGATCGCCCCGGCCACAGCGAATACGATCGCGCGTCTCGCCTCGGGCTATACGGAGGACATGATCGGTGCGGTCGCGCTGGCGACGGAGGCCCCGTTGCTGATCGCCCCGGCGATGGAGCATCACATGTGGCACCACGCGGCGACGCGGGCGAACGTGCAGACCCTGGTCGATCGTGGCGCGATCGTGATCCCGCCGGAGACCGGGCGACTCGCCTCGGGCGCGTTTGGTGACGGCCGGCTGGCCAGTCCGGACGCCATCATTGGCTCGCTGCGGGCGGTTCTTGGCCAGTATGGCGCACTCGCGGGGCGTCGTGTGATCGTGTCGGCCGGCGGCACGCGGGAGGCGCTCGACCCCGTCCGGTACATCGGCAACCGGTCGAGCGGGCGAATGGGAATCGCGATCGCGGAGGCCGCTGTCGAGACCGGCGCCGATGTCACGATCGTCGCCACGCCTGGTGTCTTGGGCCCACTTCATGGGATGAAGGTCGTCCGGGTAGAATCGGCGATCGAGATGCAACGCGCGATCGAAGAGGCCGTCCGCGACGCGGACGTGCTGGTCATGGCGGCGGCGGTTTCCGACTTCCGTTCGCGGACGTTGGCGAGCCACAAGATCAAGAAGAAGGCGGACCAGGATCTGTTGACCATCCAGCTTGTGAAGAACCCGGATATCGTGGCGAGCATCACGGGGGAACGGCTGCTCAAGATCGGGTTCGCGGCCGAGACGCGGGATCTGCTCGACAACGCCCGACGCAAGTTGCTTGACAAGGGGTTGGCGATGATCGTCGCCAACGATGCGGTCGATACGATCGGACATGAGCGCAGCACGGCGACATTTCTGTTTGCGGATCGTGACCCAATTGCACTGCCATCACTTTCCAAGGATGAGGTAGCGCGGCGGCTTGTCGCAGAGGTGATCTCGCTCATCGCGGAGCGCGATCGCGATGCTTGAGCAGGCGTCGCGACGCCGGCAGATGCAGCCGGGCCGTTCACAGCTCGCAACTGAGCTCTTGCTGACGGCGTTCGCCGCAGTCGGCGCGGTGATCGTGCTCCGGACCGTGCTGGTCGTGCTCGATGTCAGCGACCGGATCTGGATTGGCCAGTTCGTCTACCGGCTGACAGGCCCGGTGACGGAGTTATTGGCGATTATCCCTGGCGGAGACCGAACGTTGTTCGCGGGCCTCACCACGCTTGACATCACGCTACTGGCGCTGCTTCCGCTGTTCGTGCTGGGCATCATCGCAACCGGCGGCCGAAACGATTCGCGGTAGAATCAACGAGCCTGGCTTGCGGCACGTTTCACGCTTCCCGCTACGGGTGGGTGACCTGCAATGACCGGCGGAAAATACCGCACCTGACCTGCTGAGATGACAACCGGAGGAGACCCCACCCCATGCTCAAGAACACCGCTCGCGGCGTCCTCGGACTTATTCTGACTGCCGCCGCGACCTGGCTCGCGAACTTCATCGTCGAAAAAGTGTTCGGTCCGGACGAGAGCTAGAACCAGCGAAGGGGCGCAGTGCTCGGTTGCCACTCGCCTCTTTCCCGCAAGCGCGATTGGCGCGGGTTCGACGACTGATGGCGCCCGGACCGCAACCGCCGCTGGCCCGGTCTCGATCTACGCGCGGGATACGGTGTGAACCACCCAGGTCACGAAGAAGAACGAGTCGTCGCGATCGTGAACCCGGCCACCCGAGGGAACGCGGTGCGATTGGTGGACCTGTTGCGGTCATCAGCGCCGCGTCATGTGGCGCTCGATGTGCATTTCACGCAGCGCCCCGGACATGGATCCGAATTGGCGCGGGAACTGCTCGGCACGGCGACGACGATGATCGCCGTGGGCGGCGACGGAACGGTTGCCGAAGTGGCAGGAGCCGTCCGGGGGTCAGGGATCCCGCTTGGGATCGTACCGGCTGGTTCGACGAACATCGTGGCTCAGGAGTTGGGGATTCCGACCAACATCCGGCGCAACATCACCATGCTGTTCGGACCGCACAAGACCATCGCGGTCGATATCGGGATTTGCGGCGAGCGCGCGTTCCTGCACATGGCGGGCGCCGGTTTCGATAGCGCGTTCTTCTCGCGCACCGATCCCCGGCTCAAGCGCCGCGTCGGATGGCTGGCCTATCTGCCGGCGGCGGTGCAGGCGCTGAACGAGGATCCGGTTCGGCTGCTGATCCAGACGCAGGACACGAAGATCGAAGTGGCGTCGCCGCTGGTGCTCGTCGCCAACGGCGCGTCGATCATCAATCCCCGGCTCCGCCTCAACTCCCAGATTCGCAACGACGACGGGCTGCTTGATGTGCTGGTTATCACGGCCACGACACCGGTCGAGCTGGCGCGTGTATTCGCCCGGTTCGCCACCTTGCAGCTCGAGCGCTCGCCTTACCTGATTCATGTCACGGCATCCGAGGTTTCGATCCAATCGGATCCCGAGATCGATGTCGAGCTGGATGGGGATGTCGTAGAGCGAACTCCGGTCGTGTTCAGCGTGGATCCGGGCGCGGTGCGCGTGATCGTGCCGGCCTAACGCCTGACACGATCAGTCGCGTGGACAGCAGAGCGCCCGGATCGATTGCCGATCCGGGCGCTCTGACGGTCACTGCTCAGGTTGCTGGCGGGCAGGAATCCTCGTTGTAGCCGAGCTCATAGGCGACTTCACCTTCTTCGGTGCCCATGGTGAACTGCTTACCGCAGGCGTTGGTGAACATCGTCTGGGCGCCCCAGGTGGTGAAGACGTTGAAGGCGGCCCCTGCGTACTGCGGCGTGGACTGCCCCGCCACCAGCATGCCTTCCTGCTGGACGACACCGTCGGCGGTGATCTTGATGTAGACATCGGCAAGCGCGGTGACGGAGATGCTGGTCATCCCGGTCTGATCGACGACCGGGGGTTCGGTCGGAGCCGTCTCAGTCGGCGCCGGTTGCTCGGCCGCGGGCTCTACTGCCTGGTCAGCAGCGGCACCGCGCTGGTTGTCCCCGCCGAGCTTGCGGGTCGACGTGCTCGGATCCGCGGCAGTTGGCGGCACCGGTGTGGGCGTAGGGGCGGCGGTTGGCGGGGCTTCGGTCACGGGCGGCTTGGTTGGCAACGGCAGGTCGGCCGCGAATGGCGTCGCGGTTGGCACGGCAAGGGTCGGCGTCGCGTCGAACTCGGGCGGTGCCGCGACGAACGCGCTGTACACCCACGCGAACACGATCGCGCTGAGAACCACGGCGAACCCGATAATCGCGAAGTTGGGCGCCCAGTGGTTGGGCATGTCGATCGGGGGGACGGCAGCGACCCCGCCCCGGCCCGGCCCTTCGCTGATGCCGTGAGCCTCCTCGAACATCGCGATCAGCTTGCCAGGGTCGAGCTGGAGATAGACGGCATAGTTGCGAAGGATGCCCCGCTGGTAGATCAGCGGAGGAAGCGCCGCGAAGTTTTCCTCTTCGAGGGCCGCCAGGTGGCGCCGGTTGATACGCGTTGCTTGTTCCGCTTCCTTCAGGGTTACGCCCAGTTGGGCGCGCGCCTGGTGAAGCGTCTCCCCAAATCCAGCCATGGGTCTTTCCTATGGCTCCCCACGAAAGGCGACACAGAAGACGAATGAGCGGTCGATGGTTGTTGCGGGCGACAAGGTGGAGGGCCAGCCAGTCGAGCGGAGCGATCTGGCGTTCGCATGGGTGATTGCGGTTGCCCACCTCTCGGGGAGTTCCCTATGACTCCCCGGCACTGCCTTGGCTAGTCTACCCGAGAGTTCCACGTTTGACCGCGATTCCCGGAGCGGATTGCTAGATTTCCCGTACGTACAGATCAGGGGCGGTCGTGAATGCATCGGCCTCGTTTGCTCGCGAGCCTGCGACGAGGCGATCCGTTCGCGGAGTAGCTCGCTGCTGGTCCGGGGGAGCAATTGCTGGCATCCATGTCGCGTCGTTGGGCAGCCACCAACATCCGATCGACGACTGGCAGGGAAGTGAGTCGGCATTGACCATCTGACGGTGCGTGAACGCCCAATCGTTCGTGCACCATCCCCGTTCGCCACTCTCCGACGGGCGAAAATCCCGGCAGGTCTGGCATGTGCGGGGCAGGTCGGGTGCAAGCGCAATCGTCATGTCCAGCAAATCGTCCTGCCGTGCCACCAGCTTGCGGATGTCGAACTCGGGCAGCTGCTCTGGTTCCATCCGCTGCGTGGCGGGAGCGTCCGAGACCGATGGGACCGCTTCCCAAGTCTCCTCCTCCAGCGGTTTGAAGCTGGCTCGCTGGCGCTCCCGGGACGACTGAACCTCCTCACCATGAGGAGCGTCATCCCATCGCGTGCCACGGACACGGTGCGGCTCGTGCGAAGGCGCAGCCGCCCGCATCGTCCCGCGGTCACGCGAGGCGTACCGCGTCGGCTCGTGGCTCGTGAAAGGAGCGACCGAGCCTTGGGCCGCCGGAGGTGCGCCCGCCCGGACGCGTGACATTCTGGCATCGTGGACCGGTTCGCCCGGTGTTCGATCCAGATCGTCGCGGCTCACGAACACCCGTCCCCGCGAGCGAGACGAGCGCCCCACGGCGGCTGCCGGCACCGTCACGCTCGATGGCGAGCGTCGCGGCGTGGGCTCCCATCTGGCGTCGTCATCGGCATCCTCGATGAAATCCCCGGCGAGCGGCTCCGACTCATACGCGTCTTCGTCGTCCGTCTCCCAGACCACATCGCCCGGGTGACGCGCATCCGATCCACGTCGGGACCGTGTCAAGCTGAGTCCTCGCCACCAGATCCTGGAATGATCGGGTTTCGAGCCCGGAGACGGATACATCGGATCATCGCCAAACGGTTCGGCTGCTTCGTCGTCATCACGCCATGCGTCATTCAAGTCTCCGCCGTGCGGAGAATCGACATGGTCCGAGTCGCTGACGAGCTCGTCGGCGGCTTGCCGCCCGGAAACCATGGGTTCCGAATTCAGGTCCGGAAGTCGTGAACCCGGATATGGGGCCTCGACCGGATCAGTCTCATCCTCCCAGGTTATCGACGGCAACGGTGAAACGCGCTCTGGCCGGGGTGACCGCACCATGCCCCCCCCGGCGGCGGTCGACCGCGCGTGGGGAAGCGGAATCATGGCTTTGCTGGGCCGACCGCCGCGCTCGCCTTTCGAGGCATTCTTGATCGCCTGAGCACGGCGGAGAACGAGGTCGTAGGAGCTTACCGATGTCGCTCTGCCTGGATCTGCAGGCGCTGGCTCCTGGAGCGCGGGTTCCGCGTCACCGGGCTGCGGGAACTTACGGATCCTGGGTAGCTCGATTGCCGGTTTGATATCTGGTACGGTCTCGAATCGCTCGCGGTCCACTTCTCGGGTGACGAGGTTCATGGGATCGGGAGAGAGCGTCGTCGGGGCTGCATCATCCGCGGTTCGGGAAAATTCGATCGATGTGGATTCGTTCGACGCGAACGGGCCAGACCCATCGTGACGGACGTGGACATATCGCCCTGAACGCCGGGTGACCTGATCGCCGCTGTCGTGGCGACCGGTGGAATTGGCATCGGACGGATCCGCGTGCGAGTTTGTACGTGTTCCCGGATCGTCGTCGCGCCCGGTCGAACCATTCCCGGAATCGTTCCCGATCCGGTCCGATTGGTGCCGCAATGGGGCGGGCATCCGGTCGGCGCCGCGGCGGTTTCGCGTGTGCCGCTCGCGAGCCCGGAGGATTGCGTCCCGGCTGCCTTGCGCGATGGCACGGGCGCGTTCGTGCTGATCCTCCTGAGCTGGTGTATTGAGACCGTCGTCCTCCGTCAGGCTGCTCGACGATCTGGATGCGACGAGCGGCGACGTGGCGGCGGGCGAGACGGACGTGTGGTCGACGATCACGTCTTCCTGGTCGAGACGCCGGAAGGAGGGATCGGAGAACATCACGCGATCCGACCCGGATCCGCCGGAACCGGACGATCGAACCGACGTCACCTGATCTTCGGCCCGCTCGTGGGCGACGAAGGTGGAGGTCGGGATCAGGGACTTGGGCGCGACCGTGGACGAGATTCCATCGGCATTTTCCCAGAGATCCCCTCCCCAGCTATTGCGACAGGCCAGTTCGCCCTTGCGCACGAGGATGCGAACGTCGCTGGAGAGCTGGCGCTTGGGATGGGTGCACCATCCGTTCCCCGACAATTGCGCGTCCGCGAAATGCTTGCATCCTACACATCGACGTTTGTTGGAAGACATGACTACCTGGAACCTCCACGGAGGGCCGACATCCTGGGGTTCTGGAGCGTAGGGTCACCCTACCCCTGGAACTCCCCAAAGTTCCAGCGGCTGACTCTTCATGGGTTGGAGAGCTGTGTTCCCCGTATCGGACGATTGTAGTCGTCGTCCGGTCTCTTGTCTATGTGACAACGAGGGGTTGCATATGGCGTACGGACCAAGTGACCGGAAAGCAGGATTGTACGGACGGACTGTCCGGATCCATGGGGAAATGCCGTCTGATGCGATACTGAGCGCAACCGAACGCCGGAACTGCCCAGGCGCCCTTCTGTTCCGGGATGTCACCACATCTCGATGTTCACGTGCCGGTGGCGTTTCGCCACGAGATCACCTCGATGGCCAGTCAAGGAGGAACCAGATAAATGCTGGCACTGTCTCGATCGGACGTTCGATCCCTAGTGTCGATGGAACGGGCGATCGATCTCGTCAAGGTGGCATTTGAGGATCTCTTCGCGAAACGCGCGACCGCCCCGATCCGGACCGCCATAGACGTGATACCGGGATCGGCGACCACGTTGGTGATGCCGGCGTTCGTGCCTGCCGCCGATGCGCTGGGGGTCAAGGTCGTTTCCGTGTTTGCGGATAATCAGGCGCGCGGGCTGCCGACGATCACATCGGTGGTGTGCCTGATCGATCCACAGACGGGCTCGCCGTTGGCGGTGATGGATGGTGCCTACCTGACTGCGCTGCGTACCGGTGCGGTCTCCGGCGCGGCGACCGATCTGCTCGCGCGGCCGGAAGCCGAAAGCCTGACCCTGATCGGTGCCGGCGTTCAGGCCGTGATGCAGGCGGTCGCCGTCGCCACCGTGCGTCCAATCCAACGGATTGTCGTCGTCGCCCGAGAGCAACGTCATCTCGACCGGTTCCAGCAGACGATGGGAGAAGAATGGCCCGACATCGCCGGGATGATCGAGACGACGACCGATGTGGCGCGAGCAGTCCGCGGCGCGGATATCATTTGCGCGGCGACGACATCGAAGACGCCAGTGTTTGACGATGTTGATGTGCAGCCGGGGACGCACATCAACGGGGTAGGATCCTTCACCGCAACCATGCGCGAGATTCCATCGGAAACGGTTGCGCGGGCAATCGTTTTCGTGGACCAGCGCGAAGCGGCCCTGGAGGAAGCGGGTGATCTGATCATCCCGATCCAGGCAGGCGCAATCACGGAGGCGCATATCGCGGGGGAGCTGGGAGAGCTGGTGTCCGGAGCAGGCAGGGGCCGGCAGGCAACCGGAGAGATTACGTTCTTCAAGAGCGTCGGAAATGCGGTGCAGGATATGGCGGTCGGCCGGTACGCCTACGACGAGGCGCTCCGCCGTCATTTCGGCCAGGAGGTCGCCCTCTCCTGAACCAAGCCAAAGCTCCCGCCCAGCGGGATGCCTGGGCGGGAGGTGCGACGATCAACGTAGTTACGAAGGTACGGCGTCAGTCCGCGGCGGCCATCGAAAGCGTGCCGGCGGAGAGGGGACAGGTGCCGGCTGGGCAATATCCCTCGACGATGTGTCGCCGGAATTCTTCCTCGAAGTGCTCGATCATGCCAATCAGCGGGATCGGGGCGACCTGGCCAAGGCCGCAAAGAGACAACTCGATAATGTGCTTGCTCGTTCGCTGGATCAACGTCAGGTCGTCAAGGGAAGCCCGGCCAAAGCGGATACGGTCGAGGATCTCGACAAGGGCCGGATTGCCGAGTCGACAAGGCACGCATTTCGAGCAGGATTCGTAGCGGTTGAAAGCCGTCAGGTAGCGGGCGAAATCGACCGCGCACACCTTCTCGTCGAAGATGACCCAACCGCCGGATCCGAGCATGCCGCCGACATCCGCGAGAGAATCGAAATCCACCGGCATGTCGAGATGCTTGTCGGTCAGGGGGCCAGCAGAGACGCCTCCCGTCTGGACGCCCTTGAACGTGTAACCCTCTCGCATGCCGCCGTACACGTCGTCGAGGAGCGTGCGGAGCGTCATCCCGAGCTCGACCTCGACGACGCCGAGCCGTTTCATCGGGCCCTGCACCGTCATCAGCTTGGTGCCCTTGCTGCCCTCGGTGCCAAAGCCGGCGAACCATTCACCGCCGTTGACGATGATGTCAGGGATGGCGGCGAGGGTCTCGGTATTATTTGCGACTGTCGGGCGTTTCCAGAGTCCTTCCTCGACTGAACGGGGCGGCTTCGTGCGCGGCTGCCCGCGTACGCCCATGACC